>JANNRD010000166.1:0-2985 GCA_031401095.1 Acidobacteriota bacterium | reverse complement strand
GGATGTCGGACGCCCGTCGTTCGAGCGCGGTAAAGACCACCGTATCAACTAGTTTGATGATCGGCGACATCTCCGTGTCACCCGAAAGCCGATCGAGATCGAGGACCTCCTCACCTTGATCGGTATCCTTGATGAGCGACGCGCGAAAACCCTCCGTCGCCTCCTGCAAGACCCGCTGCCCCGCATCGCCTTTCCGCAAGACGCCTTCGACCGCGCTCCGCGTCGCCACTTCGACCTTGATCTGAGTCCTGAACTGCACGCGGAGATCATCAAGCAGGGGCAGGTCCGATGGATCCGCCATCGCAATCAGGGTGTGCCCATTCTCTTGTCGCAGGGGCACAAACCGGTGTCGCAGCATAAGGTCGACAGGCAACTGTTGAACCAACGTGTAGTCCACCGCCATCTCGTCCAGGTCAATAAAGTTCAAGCGATATCGGGCCGCCAGCCTTTGGGCCTCAGCGGTTTCACTCGCGCGATCCAGTAGTTCAGTTGAGACAGCCATTTCGATTTATTCCTTGGGCCAGGGTTACCTGGAACGAGACATCCAGCGTTCGACAAACAAGCCCGTCGATCTCTAACCGGCTCCGGCACGGCTCACCATCTGCAGCAGCGGCATATAGATCGCCAGCAGGATCGTGACCACCACCAGCCCCATGCTGATCAGAATTGCGGGTTCGATGAAGGTCGTTAGTTGGCCAAGTTTGACTTCCGTCTCGGCATCGTAGAAGCCGGCCACTTCGTCAAGCATCTCTCGCAGCGACCCGGAGCGTTCTCCGACTCCGATCATGTCCGTCGCGAGAGCCGGGACCCAGCCCGCAGCCGTCAGGCTCTCGGTAAAGGGTTGGCCCTCACGAATCTGCTGGGTCACGCCCTCAGTCACACGGAACAGCTCGCGATTGGTTACCGACTGGAGCGCTATTTGAAAGGACTCGACGAGGGTAATGCCCCCTGCCAGCAGCGTCGCAAGGCTCCGTGTCAGTTGCGCTGTCGTCATCTGTCTGATCAGTTGGCCGATGATCGGGATCTTGAGCGTCAGGCTATCCAGTGTCCGTCGCCCACCCTCGGTCCGTCGCCAAAGAAGCAGCGAAACAATCGAGACCAGCAACAGCGGACCGAGCCAGTAGAAGTTCCCCCCGACAGCATTTGAAACGCCAACGACGATGACGGTAATCGTCGGAAGCTCGGCATTCATGTTTTCGTAGATCGTCGAAAAGCGGGGGATGACAAAGGTCGTCAGGACGGTGATCAGACCGAGAGCGGCGACGAGAAGGATGATTGGATACGTCAGCGCGGAGCGGATCTTTCGTCGCAGGGCGGCAATCGACTTGGTGTATTCGACGTAGCGACGAAGAACCTCGTCAAGGTTGCCCGACCGTTCACCTGCGAGGATCGATGCGCCATAGATTCTCGGGAACGTCTCGCCCTGCGCCGTGAAGGCCTCCGAGAGAGCGCTCCCCGACTTGATCCGCGATTCAACATCAGCGAGGACGATGCGCAGTTTGGGGTTGGGCGACCTTTGCCGCAACATCTGAATCGATTGCAGGACCGGGAGGCCCGCCTTGAGGAGTGCCGCCAACTGCTGGTTGAAAAGCAGGAAATCGTCGTGCTTGATGTGGACCGGGCGCTCGCTCTTCCTCCGGACACGCACACCATCGAGGAGATCCGAGGCCTCGATCGCAAAAATGCGGTACCCTTCGTCCTCCAGCCGTGAGCGCAATTCCCGCTCACTCGCGCCCTCGACCGTCCGTTTGACGACTTCTCCAGCAGGGGTGCCCAGCTTACAAACAAACTCCATTTTCGACTTCCGACTTGAATTGAAGTTAATATTCCAAAGGCGACGACGCTCACTCAACCGGCAGATCGCTGACCGACTGTCCAGGATCGCGCAAAAGACCGAAAAAGACCGGTTGTCGACTCCCAGCCGGGGCACACTCGGAGCCGTCTTTGGGGGAGCCTGACGTGGTTGTCAACTGAGTATTCCACGTTGCCAGGGGTCAGGAGTTTCAATTAATTAGCGATGTCGCTTCGATCGCGCGCGCCGAGTTGACGTCTGGCAAATCCATTTGGCTCGTGATAATCTATCGCATCTTGTGCGGAGTGGCCGAGAATGAGCGCCTCTGACGAGCGTTGCAGGCTAATTTTCGGTGAATGAGGTCGCTCGGAGGTCACAGGTTGGCAACCGTTATGTCGCGTACTACGGTCAGCACCCCCGTCAGCCAGCTTTGTCTGAATTTCGTCGGTGGGGATTGCGTTGGCAGAACCGGTTTGGTGCTCACAAAGAAGAGCACCATCATTGGTCGTGGCGACGAATGCGATATCGTTCTCGAAGGTGAAACGGTTTCGCGTCGGCACTGCGCGATTACGCAGTGGGGTTCTGTCTATGTGCTGCAGGATACGAGCCGAAACGGTGTATTTCTCAATGGTCAGCGCGTCGAGGAGGCGCAGCTTCACGATCAGGACCAGGTCCGCGTCGGGCAAAACCTCCTGCTCGTGAGCATTTCCCCACGAACGGCGACGCGCGCGCTAAAGCGCCAGGAGACCCTCCCGGTCGAGAGTGAGTGGGTCATCGAAATGAAGCCCCACATCGTCGTCAACGGCCTTGAAGCAGGCGTGACGCAGCCGTTTGGCGAGGGCCGAATAACGATCGGGCGCCGGCCTGGAAATCACTTGACCATCGAGGCAGACAATATCTCTCGCGAACATGTCGCGATCGAACGGCGCGAAGAGACCTATTACCTTGTCGATCTTGGCAGCGCGAATGGAACTTATCTGAACGACGAGCGTGTAGTTGCTGCACCTTTAAGCCACGGTGATCGTGTGCGCATCGGCAGCTATGTGCTTCAGGTGACCCTGCGCGAACAGGATTGCATACTCAATTTTGCTCCAAAGAGTCCGCCTCCCGTGACGGAGTAGTCGGACGCGCCCCGTTCGCCGCCAGCCCCAATTTATGATCGGACGCATCATCGGAAACTACGAGGTGATCAG
>JANNRD010000165.1:0-5815 GCA_031401095.1 Acidobacteriota bacterium | reverse complement strand
AATGAACCCAATGGCAACCTCCTCAAAGACCCCTCTCTGCTCGATCCCTCGATCCGGCATTATGCCGCGCTTCCGGGTGGCCACGGCGAGGCGTGGGCAGACGCTTTTCGCAACCTGCTGCGGAATATCTACACTTTTATCGCCGAAGGTCGCTCCATTGAGAAAGAGCGAGACAAGGTCGACTTCCCGACCTTCGACGACGGCCTGAGATCGAATCGCATCGTCGAAGCGATCACCAGCAGTGCGAAAGCTGGTGGCCTGTGGACAACGGTCCAGGGCTAGGTTTCCTTGGAATTGACCTCGAAGATCGCGGGGTTCCTTTCTTCCCGGCCGACTGCACCGAGACGTCTCACTTCAAGGGCCACACCTCAATCATCGGCTCTCTCGACCGCAGGGGTTTCCGCGGTCAAAAGCAAATAGATGATGACGATCAGCAGAATTCCGAAGATGAGGAAGACGATGATTTTGAGAAGGCCGACGATTGTTCCGACTACGAGGGCACCGCGTCGCGCCGACTCAAAGGCGAGCAGGCCGGTGGTCGCGAGCGTCGTCAGACCGGCTATCAATTTGAAGAGGATACTCATTGATTTAAGCCCTCCATAGTACTATCTCAGCGGGTAACATGTCTTCAATTTGCCGCGCGACCTTGACCGCGAGCGACGGCGGTGCCGGAAGCCGAAATGATGATGTCCCCATTGGTCGACCGCAGATTCAGCAATGGCGTTGCAGGATCGCTGCCATAGCTGAGAGATGTCGTTCGCTGTTGCCGCGGAAGGTTGAGATCGTCAAAGCCACGCAGTCTCACTCTTCCAAAGCTGGTGCTCGCGTCAAGACGGAACCGGCTATCCTCTGGCAGTGTCACTCGGACCGGGCCGTGTTCGCTGACCGCCCTGACGTTTGCCGCGACCTGATGATCGAGCACCAGGGAAATTGCGCCGAGTCGGGAGGAAGCCGTCAGCGTGTTTTGAAAGTTGCGGACGACGATCTCTCGCGTCGCCTCAATTTCGGCAGGCCCATCGAGGTCGACAGCATCGACCGAGCCATCGTCGACACTCAAGCGGAGCTTGCCACGCAACCCGGCTATCTTGACGCGCCCAGCAGAAGAGTTGACGCTCATGTCCCCGGTGATTTCGCTGGCGTCGATACTTGTTCGCGCTGCATCGACGCGGACGTGACCGTGCAACCTTGTGAGGGTGACTTTACTGTCAGTCAGATTCTTAAGATCAATGGTCGTCGGCGCAGCGGGTTTGGAGTCTTCACGGAGTGCGAAATCGCGAAGGTCGATGCGGGCGCTGCGGCCCTCAATCTCAACCGGCCCACTGACTCTTTCGAGAGTGGCCGACCCGCCAGATATATTCAAGACAACGGCGCCCGAGATATCGGTTAGCTCCGCCAGGCGGGTTGTCCTCGCAAGTGTCACTTTACCCCTGATCCGATCGAGCCGGATGTTCGCGGCCCCCTCGATGGAGACACTTCCCTGGTTGTCAGAAATACTAACGCTCTCAACATCCTGCAGGGAATGGTCCCCTTTCAGACCCGACAACGCGAGCTTTCCCGAGACACTGTTTGCGACAATGCCCGCGGCGGCTCCTTTGGGCAATTCGATCGTCAGCGTGACGAGATAGTCGGCCTTGACGTCATCAGCGGAAATAGAGAAGGTGCGTTGGTCGCCCTGCGATCCGATCGCGAGGGTGATCTTCTGGGCGATGACTTGCGCATCCTCTTCGCTCGAGGCTCGAATTCGTTTAACAATTCTTGCGACAGCTGATGAGCCCTCGACGGTGTGGATATCGAGGTCGCCTTCGAGGCCGTCAAAGACGAGCCTCGAACTTGCCGTCATCGCGAACGCCTTTGCCGAGTCATCGGCGATCGAGTACTCGGTCTCGAAGATGGCGCGGACGCTGTTCAGTCTGAACGGCAACCGGAGTCGCGCGAGATTCTCGCTATGCCGGCTCAGCCAATGAGCCCCAAGCCCTGTGACGGACACCAGAGCCATGATCGCCATCGCCATGACGCTGAATGCGCGTGGGCGCGGTCCATCCGCTGGGCGATGCGTGTATTGCCGAAGCACCCGTCCCGCGACGATGGCGAGAAGCACCCAGAACCAGTAGCGGCCGATGATCTCGAGAACCCTCGTCTGACCACGAAGGTTGGCGGCGAGGAGCACGCAGCCGAGCGCTGTCAGCAGCAATCCTCCCATCGGAGAACGCGGCTGACGGTCAAGGAGGTGGCCACCAAAGCGAACCATGCCAGCGAGAACAAGAAAGACGGGCCAGTATTGTAAGAGGATCTGAACAAGAATCGCACGTTCCGGGGCGATGAAGAAGAGAATCCCCAGACTGACGAGAGCAACCCCAAAAAGGAATGTCGCGATTCGCTTCAGCATGAGTGTTACTGAGCAGGGCTGTTCATTGAAGAGATTGTTGTAAATCCAACAAGTCGGCTCCGTCAGCCCCTTCAGTGGCGATGATCTGAGCGTCGCATCTCAATGCCAGCATACTTGCCGTCCGGGCGTTCGTAGGGCGACGTGATAACTGACGGTGGCGGAGTTCGGTAACTTGAATGCACCATCCCGTCCTGTGAGAGACGCCGGAAGCCACGCAACAGATAGGCGCCGGAAGCGATCAAGAGGAGCGGCCAAAGGCCATAGAGCTGGGTATCGAAGAAAACATGGAGGAATGAGATGGTCCCGAAACCGACAAGGACGCAACCCCACATCGGCGCATGTTGACGCAGTGATTGCCTGAGCCGGAGATCGTCTTCACTGAGGTCTTCTCCCGCACGGAGTCGCTCAGCCGATCGCCGAGCGTCGTAAATCGTGAAGAAGAAGAAGCCGAAGCCACCAAGTGCGACGATCAGCCCAATGGGCGACGGCATGATGTCGGCGAGGTGCCAGACACCCGCAACGATCATGAACTGAACCATCGCCTTGACGTGTTGCCCATTGTAGGCTGCACCGAGGCCGGGTAGGAGGGCGAAGATCGTTGCGATCGTTGGAGACTTTTCTCTGACCTGTGTGCGGCTTCCAGCGCCTGCCCGTCGCAGCATCGCGATTCCAGCGACGATGCACTCCTGACAATAGGGCGTCCCTTTAATGCGGTGATCACACGCTGGACAGAGACCGCGCTGACAACTACCGCACCGCACATGCGCGAGATTGGCCGGATGGTAGACACAATTCATCTAACGCGAGCTCTTTCTACGGATGTTCTTTAGGTCCGGCGCCTCTTGGATCGGGTTCGGGCACGCGGGAGGGAACGGCGCTCGCCTTGGGAGAGGGGCTGGCCTCGGGTTTGGCTGCAGGACGTCGACGGTTTGCGCGTGGTTTTCCACCTGCATCACGCCAGAAGCTCGAGACATTATTTGAAACTCGCTGGATGCCGATCAACGCTGTGACTCCAGTCTGATTGATCGCCGATTGACCGTCGGTGACCAGTTTCTCTGCCTGCGCCTCAGCGTGCGACGCCAGTCCCGAGACGCTTCCAAACCGCAGGGCGAACAGCGTACAACTGGAAAGAAAGATCAGCCCGGCCGCCGCCCACTGCGGACTCCAAATCGACCCAATCGACTCGCGCATTCTGCCGGGGAGACGCTGCAACCGGCCGATTGCGTCGCGGACGCGGTGCCGTCCGCTGGTTGCGGCGACAATTCGGTCACAGAGCTGAGATGGGACATCCACTTCGCCTGACTTCACTTCGTGGCAGAGCTCGATTGCATCTTCGATACTCCCAAGGAGCCGCCGACACTTTGAGCACTTCTCGAAATGACTCTGAAATGTCTGGAAAGTTGGAGCGAGGATGACTCCATCAAAGTAACGCTCGAGGAGCTGGTCAAACTCTCCGCAATTGAGCATGACCCCCGCGGTTGTCGAGGCCAGGATGCGGTCCTCAAGAGAGACCGGTGCCGGCATCGGATTGGATGCGAGGCCCTTGAGAGCGCTCAGCGTGGTGCGCACATCACTGTATACTTCGCGGCAGGAACGGCAATAAAGTCGATGGGCGGCGCACTCGGCGCGCGCGCGCGACTCGAGTGAGCCCTCGAGGCAGTCAGAAATCTGGTCCTGAAACTTACTGCAATCCATTAACGTCTGCCCTAAGCCGATAATCCTTGATGTTCCCGATCGATCGCGAGGGTCAAATTGCCTCGACGACCTTCATCCGCCTGAGAATCTTTGCGAGCTCGATGCGTCCGCGATTGATCCGCGATTTGACGGTGCCGATCGGAATCTTGAGAATATCGACGATCTCCTGATACGTCAGTTCCTCGATATCCCGGAGAATGACGCATTCACGAAGGTCTGGCGCTAGTTTAGCGATGGCGGAATGCACTTGATCCGCCCGTTCACCGCGCTCGATCCCGCGATCAGGAGCATCGTGACGGCTCTCGAGTCGATACTCGTGATCTGTCAAATCCTCGCCGCAATCGGTTGGCGTTCGACCGCGCTTGCGATAGTCGTCGATGACCAGATTGCGCGCTAGTCGCATGAGCCAGTTCGCCAGGTCGCCCGCCTGTGGATCGTATTGTTCGAGCGATCGGTAAACACGAACGAAGACTTCCTGCGTCAAATCCTCTGCCGATTCATGACGGCCAGTAAAGCGGTAGGCAAGGTTGTAAACGCGACGCGAATACTCGCGAACAACCTGATCCCACGCTGCACTGTCACCAGCGCGACACCGCCGCACCAGCTCTCCGTCAGACTTGATAAGTGCTGCGTTGGCCAGCACGTCGCCTTGGTCACTCCTGATCAAATTAGCACCTCAAAGCCCGGGTTGAAGTTCCTGTCTCCACGGGACCTAACGAGACGGGCCAGAGAAAAGTTCCTCAAATCCCCTTCTAAAACCAGGTCGCCAGAGCCTTTGCCGGCGCGAAGCCATCACCGCACCGACCCGCCGCCCGGAAGACCCCTATTTGACCGCCTTGACATTGGCCGGTTTGGCAAAGATTTCATCCGCGACGGGGCCGTTGAGCTTGATATCCTGATAGTTAATCCGGCTAATCTGCACCCCATCGCGGAAAAAATCGACGATGTTCGGAAACTTGACACCATCGTAGTCGATGTACTGAAAAAAACGCGACTCATTTCTGGTCAAGCCCTGCTCGCTGGCCTTCTCATAGAGCACGCTCAGCGGCAGATGGGTCAGGCCGTCGAGCGAGAGAAACACCTTGCGTTCGGGTGTCAGCTGAACCTCGAGGACGTCGGCGCGCTCACCGGGCCGGGTCTCCTCGCGGCCTGAAAATCGCACTCTCACCCCGGGCGACTTCCACCCTCCGCGAAGGATGCGATCGATATCATTCTCAAGTCCTTCATTGAACTCCCGGATCTGCTTCTCGTTTTGATCCTTGAGAGTCTCGGCTTCGCCGTCGTAGACCCAGCCTGTGGTCCCGACATTGACCTGAATTCGCCGGTCCTTTCTCTTGCCGCGCCCGAACTCGGTCCTCTCCTTATCGGGAAAGGCAATCGTATCAAGAAATGGCATGGGAACGGTCGAGATACCACCGTCAAATGGGGTGTACTGACCTGAGGCAGCCAATGTCTTGAAGGCAAGATAGCGCTCGCCCCCGCGAGCCTCGGCCGCCGCGCGGATGAGCTTCGCGCCTTGCTCAAACGGGTCCGGCTGGCTCTGTGTCTGACCCAGACCCAGAGCAGCCCCAAGAACGAGACTGGCAAGACCGCTGGCCACGCGACGAACCACAGAAATCATTTGGGGATTATAGCACTGCGGCAGGCTGCTCTGAAATCGCGTGGCGGACCTTCGCGAGGTACTTCAGGGACGCGCGACTGGGGGCACTAGCCCGGTTTCCGCCCCGCCTGCCA
>JANNRD010000164.1:0-21655 GCA_031401095.1 Acidobacteriota bacterium | reverse complement strand
GTCGAGCTTCGTTTGTAGGTACGGCCGCTGTCGGCTTTGAACCGGCCATACCCCGGCCTCGTGAATGTCCGGACGTGCCCGCGTGTCCCTAGAATGCGCCGCACCTCATCCAGGCTGAGCACGCCTTCATCGTTGTAGCTGAGGAGGATATGTTTCGCTTTCGCCTTACTCAGTAAATCCGTGAGCGCTTCGCCGGCTGATTGCTGCTGGCAGTAACGACTGCGTTCGTAGCTGCGCATTCCGGTTACTCCTTTGAGCTGAGGTCGATCGTAGGCGGCGATGGTCTCGAGGACGTGATAGTTGGCACCGTACTGGCGATGATTGTATGGCGGATCGAGATAGAGCACATCGCATTCGATTCGCTTGATCAGTTGATTGGCATCCTCGCGAAAAACACGACAACCTCGAACGTGATTCGTCAGAACCAGTGGTTTGAGCCACAGCGGCTTGATCGCGCTTGCCTTGAACTTTTTGAGAAAAGCACCGTAAACGCTTGCGGTATTGGCGACCTTGTCCGCTGCTTCGATCAGCGAGCAGAGAAGGTAAAAGAACTCGGGCATGCTGATCAGACCCTCGTCACGCCAATCCTCAATCGTCTGGCGGATCGCGTCAGCCCTTTCAGCGTTCTCTTCGGTGTAGTAGAGACGGTGCCCAGCTGGTCCATAGTTCTTCGCGATAAAGCCATGGACGCCGCCGAGGTTGTTGAGGAGCTCAATCACCTGATCCACTGGACCCTGCGTTGATCGAGAAACGCTCCTCAGTTCACCGCGGCAAGCGCGACGTAACGCGACGAATCGCGGCGGATGATTGATCTCGATGTAGGCCTTGTTGAGGGCGAATGCGTAGTGCTGAAGGTCGTTGGCGATGACGCGCAGGCCGCGAGCCTTGAAGTGGCGTCCGACGGCGCCGGTCCCGGCAAAGATGTCGCAGATCACCTTCTCGTCACCGTCGGCGACTTCCTCGAAGACGCGGTCGATGAATGGCAGTAGCGAATATTTCGAGCCGATATAATTCAAGAAGCGATCTGACAGCCGGTGATCCTGTTGAGTACACAGGAGCGAGTCATTCCACCGCTCCCGGTTCTCTAAAGTGGATAGCGGGCGGTATCGATCAGAGTATTGGAGATCAACCTGCGTCCGATGACCGCATCGGCCGGGTGCTCGGGGGCGAGACGCGCCAGAGCCAGCCAAAGCTTGGAGGAGACATCGCCTCCCGTGACATTGGCAGCAAGAGTTCGCGCCAGTCGGGCCACTCTCTCAGCGGCATCACTGGTGTAGACCCGCGCCATCTCGAGGGCCATCGAGCGGTGTCCCGCGGATCGTGTTTCAAGCAGCTTCTCGGTCCGCAGACAGGTGCTTTCGATTGCATAAACCTCAATCAGCATATCGGCGAGCAAACCAAGTACTTCCTGTTCCTCGGAGAGTGCTTCGCCAAACCTCGCTCTCGCCGTTTCAAGCATGATCAGCGCGGTCCGCTTGACATTGCCGAGGGAGTGTCGAAGGTATGCCGTTCCGACCAACTCAAGTGGGCCGATCTCGGTGCGATAGAGAGCTTCATCAAGCAAACGTGCGGCAGTCTCTTCAAGCGGCCACTCGCCACGTGCCGTGCCTTTGAGCAGGCGGGTCGGGATGATCAGGCGGTTGATCTCATTTGTGCCTTCGTAGATTCTGGTGATGCGGGCGTCGCGGTACGCTCGCTCAGCGGGATAATCCTGCGAGTAACCGTAGCCGCCGTAGACCTGCACGGCCTCGTCCACAACGTAAGCGAGCGCTTCGCTGGTCCAGACTTTGATGATCGAGCACTCGACTGCGTACTGTTCGATCGCCTTGAGGGCCTGCATCGGATCTTCATTGTCGATCGTCGCCAGCGTGTCGTCGATCATCCCGAGTGTTCGCCAGACCATCGAATCGCCGACGTAACACCGAATCGCCATCTCAGCCAGCTTTTTTCGGATGAGGCCGAAGCTGGCGATTGGCTTTCCGAATTGATGACGCTCCTTCGCGTACGTGATCGACTGATTGATAGATATCCTTGAAGCGCCGATGTTGCGACTGCCAAGCTTGAGGCGACCGAGGTTGAGGATGTTGAAGGCGACAACGTGTCCCTTGCCGACTTCGCCGAGGACGTTCTCAACCGGCACCTCGCAATCCTCGAGCATGAGGGCGGTTGTCGAGCTTCCGTCGAGTCCAAGCTTCTTTTCCTCCTTGCCGCTGACAACACCAGAGCCGCGGTCGACGATAAACGCCGTGAACTTCTCGCCATCAACCTTCGCAAAGACTATGAAGACGTCGGCGAATCCGCCGTTGGTGATCCACATCTTCTGTCCGCGCAGCGTGTAATGACTGCCATCGGGAGAGAGCGTCGCCTTTGTCCTCGCGGAAAGCGCGTCAGACCCCGAGCCCGGTTCCGTCAACGCGTATGCCGCAACCCATTCGCCAGTCGCCAGCCTGGGCAGGTACTTAGCTCGTTGTTGAGGAGTGCCAAAATAGACGATTGGCAGAGTTCCGATGGTTGTATGGGCTCCGAGACTGCCGCCAAACGACGGCATGTATGCGATCTGCTCTCCGACGTAAGCCGAACTCACTTTGTCTAGGCCGAGGCCGCCGTAGCGCTCCGGAATGTCGATTCTCAGAAGGTCGAGCTCGCCCGCCTTGAGCAAAAGGTCGCGCGTTACCGACCAGTCCTTTGCATAGATCTGCTCTGCGCGCGGAAGTACCTCCTTGCGCATGAACTCTTCGGCTACACCGGCAAACATCTGTTGCTCTTCCGTGATCTCTTCGCGGGTGAATATCTCGCTGGCTGCACGTTCCTGGAAGAGAAAACTCCCACCCTTGACGACTGTCATTCTGATTGGCCTTTCCCACTGATTCGCCGACCACCACTGAAACGGCTTGCCGCTGAACATAGACCGCAGGCCAAGGAAAATCAAGACCATGGGGAGGCCGCGATTTCCAGGTTGTCTCACTCCGCCAATTGACAGTGACTGGCTCGAAGCTCTAGTTTCCATCAAAGACAATCAACTGGAGGAAATCATCGTGTTTATTCCGCTCAACGAGTACGACTTCTTGAAGCGCGCTCTTGCAGTCCACCCCGATCGTGAAGCCGTCGTCTGTGGGGATGTGAGGCTCAACTATCGTGAGTTTGGCAGGAGGGTCAATGCCTGGGCGCACGTCTTGCGGTCACTTGGAATTGAGAAGGGAGATCGCGTGGCGATCCTCTCGCAGAACTGCCATCGCATGCTTGAAGCCTTCTTTGGAGCGCCGAGAATCGGGGCGATCCTCATGTCGCTCAACTTCCGTCTTGTCGCCGCTGATTTCGAATACATCCTCAATCATGGCGAGGCAAAGGTCATCATCGTCGAGGCTGGCCTCGAACACCTCATCGATCAGATTCGCCCACAATTGCCCAGCGTCGAGCACTTTCTCATCGGTGGCACCGTGCCGGAAGGTTGGCTCGACTATGAAGCACTTATCGCCGGAGCTCCGACCGCCGAGATCGAGCCTGCTGAGATCGATGAGAACGAACCGTCCGCGCTGCTCTACACCTCTGGTACAACCGGCCAGCCAAAGGGCGTCATGCTGACGCATCGCAATATCTACCTCAACGCGATGAATTCGGTCGTCGAGTTTGGGCTGCGCGATTCCGATGTCTACCTGCACACACTCGCGATGTTTCACTGCAATGGGTGGGGTGTTCCGTATGCGGTCACAGGCGTCGGCGGTAAGCACGTTGTCGTCAAGAAATATGAGCCGGGTTCGTTTTTTGAACTCGCAACGCGCGAGGGGATGACGTTTGCCTGCATGCCACCGACAATGATCAACCTTGCCATGAATCATCCGCTGTCTGACGAACGGAAGACAGCATTACCAGCGGGCGTCAGGATCGCAACCGCCGGATCGGCGCCACCCACCGCCCTCATTAGAGCGATGCAGGAGCAGCTCAACTGGCAAGTGCTGCAGGTCTACGGCCTGACCGAGACTTCACCCTTTCTGACTGTTTCCAGGCTCAAACCGCACATGCACTCCTGGCCAACGGAGGAACGCTACCGGATGCAAACGCGAACGGGTTACCCGATGCTTGGCGTCGAACTCCGAGTAGTGGATGACGCGGGTCAAGACGTACCCGCGGATGGCGAGGCGGTTGGAGAGGTGATCGCGAGGAGCAATGTCGTCATGGCGGGCTATTGGAGACAACCGGAAGCGACCGCCGCGGTCATCGTCGACGGCTGGTTTCATACCGGCGACATGGCGACGATGGACGGAGAGGGCTACATTGAGGTTGTCGATCGCAAAAAGGATTTGATCATCTCGGGTGGTGAGAATGTCTCATCGATTGAGATCGAAGGCATGCTCTACAAACATCCGGCTGTGCTCGAAGCGGCCTGCGTCGCCATTCCGGATCCGAAGTGGGGAGAGGCGCCGGCGGCGATCGTCGTTCTCAAGCAGGGAATGAGCGCGACTGAGGCAGACATTGTCGAATTCTGCCGGGAGCATCTGGCACACTTCAAGTGTCCGCGCGCGGTGACCTTTGTCGACGCGCTTCCGCGGACCGCGACCGGAAAGATCCAGAAAAATCTTCTTCGGGACAGATTCTGGCGGGGGCGCGGAAAGAGAGTAAATTGAGGGACGACCTGGCTTCGACCCACCTGCTGGCAGGGAAGCGAAGGCAGCTTGCATTGCTGGCTGCCGCAGAATTGCTGGCGATGGGGCTGTGGTTCTCAGCTTCGGCCGTGGTGCCACAGTTGACTGACGTCTGGGATCTGGATGCAAGCCTGAAATCGTGGCTGACGATGAGTGTCCAGGTCGGGTTTGTTGTCGGAGCGCTGCTCTCGGCCCTCCTTAATCTTCCTGACCGCGTGTCCAGCCGGACGCTCCTCGGTTTATGTGCACTTGCTGGTGCGGGCTTCAACCTCGCTATCCCGCTTCTCGATGTCGGAGTGAGGGGCGCTCTTGTCCTTCGCTTTCTGACGGGAATGAGCCTCGCCGGGGTCTATCCGCCAGGGATGAAGCTGATTGCCACGTGGTGCAGGGAAGACCGGGGCTTTGGAATCGGCCTGCTTGTCGGCGCCCTGACGTTCGGGTCTGGTGTTCCGCATTTGCTCAACGCGCTGTCTTTCTTTGGTGAGGGTGGGATGCCGCCGTGGCGAATTGTTCTGATAGCAACTTCAGTACTTGCAGTTGCAGCGGCGTTAGTCGCCTTGTGTTTCGTCGAGGCGGGGCCATATCTCAGCAAGTCGGCTCCATTTGACTGGCGTTTTGCGGGTCGGTTGATAACGGAACGGTCGGTTCGTCTTGCCAACCTCGGATATCTCGGTCACATGTGGGAGCTCTACGCGATGTGGGCCTGGGCTCCGCTCTTCCTGCTTGCGAGTTACGAAAACGCCGGGCTCAGCGCGCGTCACGGCCGTCTGGCTGGTTTCAGCGTCGTTGCGATCGGAGCGTTAGGATGCATCGTCGCGGGCATTCTCGCGGATCGCTTTGGCAGAACGACGATTGCGATTTCCAGTCTGGTCGTCTCCGGCGGGTGTGCGGCGATCGCGGGTTTCTTTTTCTCGACGCCGGCACTGCTGACAGTGATCTGTTTGATCTGGGGCTTTGCGGTGGTTGCGGATAGCGCGCAGTTCAGTGCCGCGGTCAGCGAGCTGACTGATCCGAGATATGTCGGAACGGCTTTGACGCTGCAGACGAGCATTGGCTTCCTCCTGACGCTCTTCACGATACGAATGGTTCCACCGCTCTCTGAGCGCTTTGGATGGCAGAAGGCATTTCTCTTCCTGGCGATTGGTCCAGCGTTCGGAATCTGGGCTATGGTGAGGCTGCGGCAACTGCCTGAAGCGACTCGAATGGCGTCCGGGAGGAGATGAGTGGCGTAATTTGTCAAATTGCGTAGCACGGCCGTAGCGAGTTTGGCCAGCAAGAAGCCCCCGGCGCAACATAGTACCTGACATGACGAACGCCCTAATATCAGTCGAGAAATTGCAGAAGAGTTACGGTGGTGTGACGGCGCTCGCCGGCGTCAGCTTCGAAGTCCGCGCCTCCGAGCTGACGGCCATCATTGGTCCATCGGGTTGTGGCAAATCAACCCTGCTGCGCTGTCTTAACGGGCTTGAGCTGCACGACAGCGGAAGTGTGCGCATTGCGGAGATCACGCTCGAGAGACACGGCGAGCGCCCATCTGCTGAAATCAACGTCCGACTTCGCCAGCTACGCGAGGAAGTCGGCATGGTCTTCCAAAGCTTCAATCTGTTTCCGCATTTGACGGTCCTCGAGAATGTAGTCCTCGCTCCGGTGGTCGTCAAAAAGATCGATCGCCGGATGGCTGAAGACGATGCGAAAGAGTTGCTCGCGAAAGTTGGGCTGAGCGACAGAACTGACTACTATCCCGCACAACTCTCCGGAGGCCAGCAACAACGCGCCGCAATCGCGCGAGCTCTCGCCATGAAGCCGAAGGTTATGCTCTACGATGAACCGACGTCGGCACTCGATCCAGCGCTTGTGGGGGAAGTGCTCAACATCATGAAGACGCTCGACGATGAGGGGATGACGCAGATCGTCGTCACGCATGAAATGCGCTTTGCTCGCGATGTCGCTGACAAGATCATCGTTCTCGACGGAGGAACCATCATCGAGGAGGACTCTCCGGATGTCATTTTTACGAGTCCACGCGACCCACGGACGCGCGAGTTTCTCCGGGGTATTCTCTGATGTCCAGAATCGCGTCCCTCATTGTGGTCGCCTTTCTGACGACCTACGGACTCGCTCAGTCGAGGGATCTCCGCTGGGGAGGTGACTCCGAGGGCGGCGCTCCATATGTCTTCCAGGACCCAAAGAATCCGAGACAGATCGTCGGTTTTGAGGTCGAGCTTGCCGAGGCGCTCGGTCGCCAGCTAAAACGCAAACCCGTCTTCGTCCAGAATCAGTGGGATGCGCTGATTCAGGGACTGCGCCGGAACAACTACGACCTTGCCCTCAACGGCCTTGAGATCACCGAGGACCGAAAGACACAGATCAACTTCTCGTTGCCCTACTACGCAACAACGTTGCAGATCAGCGTCCGCGTCGATGAGAACAGCATCAAGTCCCTCGCCGATCTCAAAGGCAAGCTGGTGGGCACTCTCAAGTACTCGCTTGCCCAACGTGTCCTTGAACGGGAAGGCGGCATTCGTCTCCGTACTTATGACGGGTTGATCAATGCCTATCAAGACCTCGGCTTTGGCCGGACCGATGCCGTCTTCAATGATTACCCGATCGCGGTCTACTACAGTAAGCCAAACCCAAAGCTCAGATTCGCCGGCGAGCCGGTGGAAAAAGTGCTCTACGCCATCGGTCTCAGGAAGGAGGACGGAAAACTGCTCGAGGAAGTCAATGCAGCACTGCTGGAGACAATCAAGACCGGCGAGCTGAAGCGCATCTACGAAAAGTGGGGTCTCTGGAACCGAGAGACCGACGCACTATTCTCGCAAATGATAACCCAGCCAAGCGCGCTCGAAGACTTCACGCGAACGATGACCGCCAAGCGATCGGTGAAAGACCGACTGAAGCAGTATCTGAGCTACATTCCGATCCTTCTTCTGCAAGGCGCGCCGATGACCCTGCTGATTTCGGTTCTCGGGATGGCGCTCGCGATCGCTTTGGGTCTGGTGCTCGCGCTCGCGAACCTCTACGGACCGCGGCTGATGAGCTTCGCCGCGAGGGCATTCATCGAGGTCTTTCGTGGCACTCCGTTGCTCATCCAGCTATATCTCATCTTCTATGGTCTACCGAGCATTGGGATTCGACTCTCGCCACTCGTTGCGGCTGTGGTTGGCCTTGGGCTCAACTACGCTGCATATGAGGCTGAGAATTATCGTGCCGGAATTCAGGCGATCCCGAGCGGTCAGATGGAAGCAGCGCTTTCGCTTGGAATGACACGGGCTCAGGCGCTGCGGCATATTATCGTTCCGCAGGCGATGCGTCTGGTGATTCCACCGGTGACAAACGACTTCATCGCGCTCTTCAAAGACTCTTCGATCGTTTCAGTGATCACGATGGTCGAGTTGACCAAGGTGTATGGGCAACTCGCATCGACATACTACGATTACATCGGCGTTGGAATACTGACCGCGGCCATCTACTTTCTCATGGGTCTGCCCTTTGTCAGGCTGGCGCGGTGGGCGGAGACGCGGATGGCAACCGACAGGTGGGTGCCGGTCACCGCCAGGCGGCGTTGGCTTGGTGGGACGAAGCCAGCTTAAGCATGACAGCCAACAATGGGCGATAGCCAGGGAGGCAAACTGTGGATCGACGTCAAATGGTCAAGACAGGTCTGGCGGCGGCGGTGATTGGGGCAACCGCAAAGGCAGGAACTGCGCAGGGCGGGAATCACTTCTATGAGCTGCGAACATACGAGCTACGCAACGATTTCAAGCCCGCTCGCATTCAGGAGTTTTTTCAACAGCAGTTTATGCCGTTCATGAAGCGGCTTGGCGCTGGGCCGATCGGCTGCTTCAATGTCATCTCAGGGATGTCTGGGCCCGCTCTCATAGTTCTGATTGACTATCCGTCACTTGGGGTCATGCAATCTGTCCACGAGAAGAGCACGGCCGACAAGGAGTTCAACGCAGCCTGGCGAGCATTCGAGACTGGGGAGCTTCCCTACGTCCGCTACGAGTCGGTCCTCCTGAAGGCCTTTGACAATCATCCAAAGATCGAAGTTCCGGTCTCGGACGATAAGCGGCTGCCGCGTGTCTTCGAATTGAGAACCTATGAATCACGCAATGCCTTCTCGTTGCGTGACAAGATCGCGATGTTCAACCAGGAGGAGATAAGAATCTTCCGTGAGAGCGGTTTTGCTCCGGTTTTCTTTGGCGAGGGTCTGATTGCGCCGCGGTTGCCTCACCTGACGTATATGATTGGTTTCGACAACATGGCCGCGCGCGAGAAAGCCTGGGACTCTTTCCGTGCGAATCCCGACTGGGTCAAGATCCGCGTCAGACCTGGATGGACGGATGCGGAAACGGTCTCGAACTCACATACCGCCTTTCTGAGGCCGACAAGCTTCTCGCAGATTCGGTAGGGGCAGGGACGAGCCCTGCCCCTACGTGATTGCTCACCAAACGTGGTGAGCAATCACCGCTTAATGCCGACGAGGGTGACGTCAAAAATGAGAGTTGAATTGGCGGGCAGCGTCCCGTTGGCTTGGCTGCCATAGCCGAGCTGCGGCGGGATGATCAACTTGCGCCGACCGCCGACGCGCATTGGAGGAATGCCCGCGCCACCGCCAATACCCATGTCCCACCCCTTGATGACCTCTCCACGACCTACCTTGAATTCGAGCGGGCCCTCGTCATCGTCGATGTTGGAATCGAACTTAACGCCATCAGTCAGCCAACCCGAATAGCGGACCCTGACGATCTGGTTGAACAGCGGACGAAGTCCGTCCCCAACTTCTATCTCCTGATACTGAAGACCCGAGGGTGTGACGGTCATTCCGGGCTCGGCGACTGCCGCAGGCGACGGGTTGGGCGTCGGCGTCGAAGCGATGAAAGGTGTTGGCGAGCCAGCCGGACCTGTCCTGGGTGCTTGCTGACATGCGGACAAGCCAACAAGAATGATCGGGAGGACTGCCAATAAAAGGCGATGCATATTACTTTCCTTGTTTTCCACGTAGGCGACTTAGCAGGCAATGTATAATACCCGCGACGCTGGCCGTGGTCAAAAAGAACCCGAGACTGGAGAAGCAGCTTTGAAGATTCCGGTAATTCGCTTGGTGAAATCAACCGAGGCGCAACCTCGTCCAGCAATCATCGCCGCGGTCGCGGTCGAAGGAACAAGGGCAACCGCCGCGCTTGTTGATGATCGTGGGTACCCGCTTGTTGAACGCAGTGTCGAGTTCAGTCGGCCTGGTTTGCGAGTTGTGGCCATGGGCATAGCACGGCTCCTGATCGATGTGGGCTCATCTGCGGAGCGAGGCGATCGCGAGCTTACGGCAATCGGCGTCAGCGTTCCGGGATACGTCGATCCGGAAGATGACCGTGTGACAATTCCCAAACGGCCCGGTACACCCGAACCTGCGATCGTCTGGAATCGAGTCGCATTAAAGGAAGCGATCAGAGCTGAGCTTGGGGCTGAACTTGGTGCCGAACCGGGGGCTGCCCGGACTTACTCTACCCAATGCCCGATTGTGCTCTCAGCGCGGAGCGCGGCTTGTGTGTCGGCGGAGGCATGGACCGGTGCAGCGCACGGCGAGACAAATGTGGTCTTTCTGTCGATCGACGATAAGATTGATGCCGGTCTGCTTGTCGATGGGCGAATCGTCTGCGGCTCGGCGGGCCGCGCCGGGGCGGTCGGCTGGTTCGGCTTGACGGAGACCTTCCGCAAGGAGTTTGAGGAAGCGGGTTGCCTGACACTCGAGGGCGGAAGAGGGGCGGTCGTGCGACGCACGATCGAGTCGTGGACGAACGAGAAGGGTTCACTTGTGAGCAGGCTCAGCGTGACGCATCCATCGGACATCTCACCCGAGATGGTCCTCCGCGCGGCGCGAGGGGGCGACGCGCTGGCATTGAGGGTCGTCGGTGATCTTTGTAGTTGGATTGGTCGAGGTGTCGCCGATCTGATCTCAACGTTGAATCCCGCGGTGGTCGTCATCGGTGGAGGGTTTGGGAACGCCTTGAAGCCGTTTCTTGGGGAGTTACGGAGGGAGGCTCGACGTTGGGCGGAGCCGGGTGCGGGACGACAGTGCCGTATCGTCGCAGCGAGCCTTGGCGCGAAGGGCGCTCTCATTGGAGCGGCACGCTTAGCGATGCTGGCGAGGGATTAGCGGCTCAACCTCGCCAGAAGGGTTTGGTCAAGGAGTAGGCAGTCGGCAATGCGTCGTACAAATCACGCGGGAGAAGTTGGTCATGACAAACTGGCAAGATCAGCGTCGATCCGAAGATCTGCCATGACTGCGCGCGCCGCCGCCAAAGGCCGTAGTGCCGACCACAGATGCAACGTGCTTGGGTGCCCGTGTCGAATAGACTTCTCACGCGCGCAAGCTTTATTGATCGCATCGAGCGGAAGCGCGACCTCGATCAGTTTCTTCTTGGGTATCAAGCAGACTCCATCCGGAAATAGAGTCGCCTCGGGTCTTGTGGACTCGTGCCGATCTCGCGTACAAGCCCGCGTTCTACCAGTCCGGCAAGTCTAGTGCGCGTGGCACGGGTGGTGAGTCCGATTATTGTGGAGATGTCGCGCGTGGAGCGTCCAACGCCGCTGGGAAGCGAGTCGAGGATGGCCTGATCCATCGACTCCATCACAGCCGGTCCGATGCGCAGAGCGTTGAGCGTGACTCGGAATCGATTGCCAAGCTCTTCCAATGAGGGTGGCGCGAGTCCCGCCTCGCTGCAGGCTGTAAACATTCGCTGAATGCCGCTGCCCCACTGCTCGATCAACCCCAGCTCGTGTAGCACCCGACCGACGACCCGGTTGCGCAGCTTCGAAATGCCTCGGCGTAAATCATCCACCGTCAGGCCGAAGGGCAACAGGCCTGGGTTCTCCACCTCGAGCCGATCGTCGAAAAGCGACACTCGTATGGGCGCGCCACGCTGGGCGTAGTCCGCGTGCGCCACGGCGTTGATGATCGCCTCGCGCACTGCTACTGGCGGGAGGCTCCATCGCTCCCGGCGGCGCAACGCCCCTATCTCCGCGCCATGCATGCTGTGCTTTTGTATGAAGGTGATGGCGTCCTCGATGGCGAGCAAGGGGCAAGCGCGCAGCTCGGCCTGATCGAGGATCCGGGTCTTGTCCTTGCCCTGAAATCGGCCGGCCTGGATCCAGGCATCGGGGAAATAATGTGTCCGCTCTCTGCCGAAAAGCAGCATGCCACCCACCGTGGGCACCTTTCGGTTGTGATAGGCGGTCAGCAGTCTCAAGGTCTCGAGATCTCCCCGCTTGAGTTTGCGGGTAGGCGCGAACGACTCGGAAGCCGCTCGGAAGTCGAGCGCTTCCGAGTCGAGTTCGGGCATCGGTTGTTCGTCGAAAGTCTCTCCGCGTACGAAACGCCGTAATTCTTCGATCATCTCGTGGTCCGCGCGGCGGTTAGTGGAGCCGACCCGCACATAGACGCCCAAGTCAGGTCCCTCGCGTTTCAAGTAGTGCGGTCGGACGGAGCTGGGATAGACCCGCATCATGAGATCCATAGCTCAGAAATCTACTCTGATTTGGACTTGAACTCGACACGAAGATATTCGGGACTCTAACGCCTTGTGCGAAAACTCGTTGAGCGCGGTCATCGCGGCGTCTCCCCGCGCGTCAGCAGAGCGGCGAAATCGTAGTTCTGACTCACGACGTCGAAGTCGGCTCACGATGAAACGGCCGGCCGACATAGTGCGCTTGCGTCGCCGGCGTGGGAGCGAATTAAGCGTAGTGCCTGAGCAACGAGAGGTAGCAAGCTAAAGCTTGTACTCTGAACGGGTTGGTGGAGACGGCGTGCTTCGGCGGAGACGCCGGTGACGAGAGGCGGCAAGCTGAAGCTTGAACTCCATGCCCGCTCGCGTTAAACGCAGTGCTCGCGACGTGGGAGCGTTCGCGCGTTGTTTGACTCCATCAATTCTCGACGGGCTTGCGCTTGAGAACTGGCCGCTCAGTGCTCTCTGGAACTGGCTCGACAGCCGGCTTCTCTGCTTCGACAGTCTTTTCGGGCGTCTTATCAGACCGCTTGAGCGTGGGTCGTTCAGAAGACTCGCTGCTTTCTGGAGCATCTGTCGAGGGCTGACCCGTATCCGTGCGACGTTTGAGCGTTGGGCGGTCGGCTGGGTCAGTTGAGTTATCCGTCGTGTCGCCGCTTTGACTCGTCGGACGACGCTTGAGAGTCGGCCGACCGGAGTTGTCGGTTGAAGATGCCCGTGTGGCCGTCATGGCCAGCGCCCGCGATCGGATCTGGTTGAACTCCGATGAGCTCAACTGGTATTCGCCACGCTCGGGAAAACGTGCCACCAGATCTGTCACTTCCGTGATTCGATCTCCAGTCATCGGGTGCGACATGAATATCTTCGCCAGCGTTCCAGGCTTCTTCTTCTCTTTGGCCTGAAGCTTCTCGAAGAATGTGATCAAGGCATTCGGATCGTAACCCGACGCCCACATGTACTGCGCACCCAGCCTGTCGGCCTCCTTCTCGGCACCTCTTGAAAACTTGAGAAAGCCGAGCGGAATCGCCAGACCTGCAACCTGCTGCGCAATATAGCCGCCAATCCCGCCAACGAAAATCAGTGGGATCGATGCATAGTTTACCAGCTGACCCTTCGATGCCTGCTCGACGCCATGACGAGCCGCGACGTGGGCAATCTCATGCGCGATGACGCCAGCCAACTCCGCTTCGTTATCCGCCGCATCGATCACACCGCGGTGGACATACAGAAACCCTCCAGGCAGCGCGAACGCATTGACCTCGTTTGAATCGATGACCTTGATCGTGAAGGGAACCTTCGCATCTGAGTTAAGGACTATGTTCTGCGCAACGCGGTTGACATACTCAGCAATCAACGGATCGCTGACGACCTTTGATGAACGGTCAACTTCTGCGGCAAGCTGTCTCCCAAGCGCGACTTCCTTATCGACGGAATAGAACTGTATCGTCCCCTTGTTCAGATCGCGCTTTCCGATCAGTAGCGGGTTGTCCTTCTCATCCAGCGCCTTCCGCTCCCCTTGTGCAAACGCGCCCACCGTCGCCAGCGTCATGAAAAGACCAATTACCGGCAGACTGAGCGAGAACCAACCTGCAGCTTTAATTCTCATGTCTTCGATCCCTTCGTTGCCATCCGACCTGTCGTGGAACTGGGGCGTTCGAGCGGGGGCATTTTCTTGAACTCAAATTCGATTTCAGATTGAACCCGAATTGCTGTCGTAAACACTAGCACACGTCGATCCGTGCGCGAACCCCTTAGACGCTTTGAAGACTCGGTTGGTTGACACGAAGATCGTTAAATCACACTTATTTAAAGGGAAATGATCCGCCTCCTTTTGGTACCCTTGAGTCGCTCAGAGAGCGGTGCTAGTATCGGCCGACTCACAGCGCCCGACACATCTCAGAAAGCGGAACATCCGATGGAATCTCCTCTCCCTGTCGTCGAAGCCGCGCCACCTTCCCCACCTCCACAGCGATCGTCTCGTGCACTTTGGATCAAGTGGGCGATCGTGCTTGGCTCAGGTCTTCTGATCGCAATCGCTCCGGTTCCGACCGGGATCACCGTCGATTCGTGGCGTCTGTTGGCCATCTTCGTCGCGACGATCGTTGGATCGATAGTTCGCCCGGTGCCGGTTGGTGGCATGGTCCTGCTTGGCATCTCGGCAGTCATCCTGACGCGGGTCATGCCCGTTGACCCGGCGATCGTCGGGACAAGGAACATCGAAACGGTGCGCATCAAAGAGGCGCTGAGCGGCTATGCCGATCCCGTTGTCTGGCTTGTGCTCGCTGCTTTCTTCATGTCGAGAGGGATGCTCAAGACCGGGTTGGGTCGTCGAATCGCATTTCTCTTTATTCGAGCGATCGGTCATCGGACGCTCGGACTGGGGTATGCCCTTGTCGGCACCGACATGCTTCTCGCGACCTTTATCCCTTCAAATGGTGCACGCTCCGGTGGGATCATTTTTCCGATCGCGAAGAGCATTGCCGAGGCTTACGACTCAAGGCCAGGGCCGACGGCTCGGCGGCTCGGCGCTTTTCTCATGAGCTTCATGTATCAATGTGAAGTGATTATCTGCGCCATGTTCCTGACAGGTCAGGCGGGGAATCTGCTGATCCAGCGGTTTGCCGCGCAGGCGGGCGGGTTCGACCTCAGCTATCCGCGTTGGATGCTTGGCGGGATCGTCCCTGGACTCGTCTCGCTCCTGATCGTGCCCCCACTGCTCTATCGCGTCTTTCCGCCGGAGATTAAGGAGACGCCGCTAGCCTCCGAGTTGGCGCAGGCGGAGCTCGATCGCATGGGAAAGATGACATGGCAGGAGAGGACGATGCTTATCGTCTTTGCCGTGGTCGCTTCACTTTGGACCACAACCAAGCTCCACGGAATCGATTACGCGGCGGTAGCCATGCTCGGTATCTGCCTGTTGTTGCTGACCAATGTTCTCGATTGGGAAGATCTGCTCGCGGAGCGCGCCGCGTGGGACGTTTTCATCTGGTATGGAGGGATGGTCAGATTGGCTGAGGCGCTTGGTGAGACCGGAATTACCAAACGGCTTGCGGAAACCGCCTCAAATTTCACCGTAGGCTGGCGCTGGGGAGCGGCCCTTGCCTTGCTCGCGGTGCTCTACTTCTATGCGCACTATGCGTTTGCAAGTATCTCGGCACACGCGCTTGCTATGTTCACACCATTTCTGCTGGTGATTATCGGGGCTGGAGCGCCGGCAGGTCTGGCGGTGCTACTGCTCGCATATTTCTCCAACCTTTCGGCTGGTCTGACACACTATGGCACGACGCCGGGTCCGATCTACTTTGGTGCGGGTTATGTGACGCAGCAGACGTGGTGGCGGCTGGGACTGATCGCATCTATCCCAAACATCATCATCTGGAGCACGGTCGGGATACTGTGGTGGAAGTTGATCGGCTTCTGGTAGTGGGGAACAAGCACAGGCGGAAGCAATGAACCACGGAGACACAGAGAAAGCACAGAGAAGAATATGAAAGGTGGAGGGAGGTCTACCACCCGCTCTTGTTCTTCTCTGTGTTTTCTCTGTGTCTCCGTGTCTCTCTGGTTCATTGCTTCCGCCTGTGGTTCCGCTAAGGTTTTGACAGGCCTTTCATGCATGTGTTACAAATCGCACATCTTACGGGTCTTCTAACTTATGTCAGAAGAAGTCAAAATACCCTCTCCGGCGGCAGCGAAGCCCCCAGCCAAGCCGGCTGGTCCGGTCCACACTGAAATCACCGGCGATCCGATCATCGACAAACTGAGGACTGCCTTTGGAGCCGCGATTGGCGCGGGTCTTGAGCTGCTTGGTCAGCAGATGATCACTATCGAGGGCAATCGTGCGCACGAGATTCTCCAGTTTTTGCGCGATGATGAAGAGGCCGTCTTCGACTTTCTGACAGATCTGACAGCCGTTCATTACCCTGATAAACCGCACCCGTTCGAAATTGTCTATCATCTCTATTCATTCCCTCGTCATGTCCGTCTGAGGATCAAGGCAGGCCTCGCTGAAGGCGATTCGATTCAAAGCGTGACCGACCTCTGGAGTACTGCAAACTGGATGGAGCGCGAGGTCTATGACCTCTTCGGAGTGCGTTTTGACCGACATCCGGATTTGCGCAGAATCCTCCTTCCTGGCGACTGGGAGGGTCACCCACTGCGGCGTGAACACGATCTCGAGTACCGGGAAACTGACTGGGTGCGCCGTCATCTCGCGATTCGGGATGTTCATCCAGAAACGGATCTGACGGGAAAGTACGAGATGACAGACTTCGTTAAAGCGAATCGGTAGAGGCCAACGGAGAGCCTATGGAACTGGACCAGCGAGTTGAGATCGCACCGGTCGTCGAAGACCTGACGGAGATGACCCTCAACATGGGGCCACAGCATCCGTCGACTCACGGCGTTCTGCGCGTCATCCTCAAGCTCGACGGTGAGACGGTCACCGATCTTGACTGTGATATCGGCTATCTTCATCGAGGAGTGGAAAAGATTTGCGAAAACCGCAACTACGCCATGATCGCGCCGTACTGGGATCGGACCGACTATGTTGCGGCGATGGCGGGTGCACTCTGTTATGTGCAGACGGTCGAGAAGCTGATGCAGGTCGAAGTGCCGAAGCGCGCCGCTTACATTCGCGTCATACTGACTGAACTCAACCGGCTCTGTTCACATCTGCTCTGGCTGGGAACTCACGCAATCGATATCGGGGCGGTGACGGTGTTCCTCTACTGTTTCCGCGAGCGCGAGCAGATTCTCAAGATCGTCGAGAACTTTGTCGGTGCCCGGCTGACGTGTCATGCATTCCGGCTCGGCGGAATGGAATGGGATGTCTATCCTGAGTTCGGTGAAGAGCTTCGCGCCCTGATCAAGGTCTTCCCTACCCGGGTCAATGAGTACGAGGAATTGCTGAGTGAGAACCGCATCTGGCTTTCACGGACCGTTGGCATCGGCGTCATTGAAGCGAAGGCGGCGAAGGACATCGGACTGACGGGCCCGATCCTGCGAGCTTCGAACGTCGAATGGGATATTCGGAAGGCGTTTCCTTATTCTTCTTATGATGACTTCGATTTCGAGATCCCGGTCGGCCTCAACGGCGACACATACGATCGGTATCTGGTGCGAATCGAAGAGATGAGACAGTCAATCCAGATCATCCAGCAGGCGCTGGATGGACTTCCCGAAGGACCGGTCATTGCCAAGATGCCAAAGGTCATCAAACCGCCGGTTGGAGAGGTCTATCACAGCGTTGAGAGCCCAAAGGGAGAGCTCGGGATGTATCTTGTCAGCGACGGTACGACGAGACCTTACCGGTTGCGATGTCGTCCGCCGTGCTTTATCAATCTGCAGGCGCTCCGTCAGATGGCCGTTGGCCACCTTGTCGCTGACGTGGTCGCGATCATTGGCAGCATCGATATTGTTCTTGGCGAAGTCGACCGTTGAACGAAGGAGAAGCAACGAAAGAGACTGGAATGCATGGAACAAACGGAAACTCTCCTGCCATTTTTTTTCGTGCCATCCGTTTTGTTCTGTAGGTTCGGTTCTTTCCTCCTTCTTGAGGAACTGTCATGACGCTGCTTGGTGTTCTTCGTGCACCCGACTGGTTCGACGATCTTGTCACAAGGTTCGTCGGGCGCGGTGTGGTCGACTACTTCGCCTGGCCGCTTGTCCAAATTGCGATCATGTTCTTTATCATCGCGACGTTGGTTGCGTATCTCGTTTATGCCGAGCGCAAGATCAGCGCTTTTATTCAGGCGCGCCTCGGGCCGATGCGCGTTGGCCCGTGGGGCCTGCTCCAGCCGCTGGCCGATCTGGTCAAATTGATCTCGAAGGAGGATCTCATCCCTGACAAAGCGGATCAGGCGATCTTCCCGCTGGCCCCGATGATCCCGGTGGCCGCGGCATTCACCTGTCTTGCGCTCATGCCCTTCGGACCGTCCTGGTTTCACATAACAGACGTCAATATCGGGCTTCTCTTTGTCTTTGCCTTTTCCTCGCTCGGAGTGCTTGGGATCATCATGGCTGGCTGGTCGTCAAACTCGAAATACCCACTCCTTGGAGGCCTTCGTTCTTCGGCGCAGATGGTCAGCTATGAAGTCGGCATGGGATTAGCGCTCGTCGGGGCTTTGATCTTTACAGGGACTCTCTCGATGGTTGGGATCATCAATGGACAGATGACTTCGGGAGTCTGGAATGTTCTCTATCAGCCGCTCGGGTTCTTTGTCTTCTTTGTCTGCGGACTTGCGGAAACGAATCGCACCCCATTCGATCTGCCTGAAGGCGAATCCGAGATCGTCGGCGGTTTTCATACTGAGTATAGCGGGTTTCGCTGGTCGCTCTTCTTTCTCTCGGAATACACCGGAATGCTGATCGTCTCTTCGGTGGCGACGACGCTCTACCTTGGCGGATGGCACCTGCCGTTTATCACAAGCCGCATTGACCCGAACGCCTCGCCAAGTCTCTATGCGATTGTCGGTCTCGCTGCGTTTGCCGGCAAGGTAGTGATACTTCTCTACACTTTCATGCTGTTTCGGTGGACATTCCCGCGATATCGCTACGATCAATTGATGGACCTTGGCTGGAAGTGGCTGACGCCTGCGGCACTGGCTAATATCGTTGTGACAGCGGTAGTTTATGTTGTCTTAAAGAACGGGATCGGGTTGAGCTTCGCGGGTTCGGCTGATGGGTTTGTCGGCCCCGCGGGGTTGAAGGCAAAGCTGGCGATGATGGTCGTCATGTTCGCGGTTGCCCTGCCGGTGGTGCTTTCGTTTGTCGCTTTCATCAACCGGCGCGCGGCAACGTGGGATATAGCTGAGTTGCGACAGCGTCAGATCGTGGCGCGAGCTCAACGGCAGGCGCGTATTGCCAGCCAGAAGGCGTGAAGGAGGAGTTGAGAGTGAACTGGAGAAAGGCCCTCTCGCGTTATCTCCTTGTCGACCTTTTCAAGGGTCTGCGAGTGACTTTCAAGCAGCAGGCGCCGAGCGAGAATATCGCCGAGCAATACCCAAAGATGCGGCCCATTGTCGGAGAGCGATTTCGAGGTGCGCCCCGGCTCAATCTTCACCCTGAGACAGGTGAGTCACTATGCATCGCCTGCAATCTCTGCGCAATTGCTTGTCCTGAGAACTGCATCGAGGTTGGGTGGGAGAATCGCGAAGTCGTCGCATCAGGTCGTGCCGGGCAGAAGCGGAAGGTCCTGACCACATTTCTTTTCGATACGTCTCGATGTCTCTTTTGCAATCTCTGCGCGGAGGCTTGCCCAACGTACTGTCTCGAGCTGACGCAGGATTTTGAACTGGCTGCCTACACCCGGAAGAGTTTTATCTGGGACCGCAGAATGCTCGAGCAGGGGCGCGAGATCAAGAAGTACAAACGGTAGAGGTCGCCTTCGCGCCGGCGCAACCTGGTTGCGGGGTCTCCGGCGCTGGTTATCAAACACAATGGTCTTACACGGTGTCGAATCGTGGTTTTTCTGGTTACTGGCCCTCGTGGCTCTCATGGGCGGTCTCTTCACGGTACTTTCACGGTCGGCCGTTCACAGTGCTGTCTGCCTCATGATGACGCTGATTGCGACGGCGGGTCTTTTCCTGCTCATGCACGCAGAGTTTGTCATGGGTGTTCAGATTCTGGTCTATGTCGGTGGCGTGATCGTACTCTTTCTCTTCGTCGTCATGCTTGTCAACGTTCGGGAAGAGAGGCTCGACCAGGCACGTCTGTTCAGCCGGCAATGGGTCTTTGCTGTTCTTTGCGCAGGTCTGCTCGCGATCGCATTCTGGTTCGCCATCAGACTCTCTGACCCTTACGAGAATTTGCGACTCACCCAGGAGGTCAGTACTCCCGCAACAGGTGTCGTCTACAATCCACAGGGGGCGACTCCGGTTTCGCGAAACTCCGAGGATGTTGGCTGGTCACTTTATACGCAGGCAGCGCTGCCATTCGAGATCGCATCTGTCCTGCTGTTGGTAGCGATACTTGGTTCGGTTCTGCTCGCGCGAACCGCGCGACAGGAGCATCTCGCCGATGAGGAGACGGGGACTCAATGATTGCTGAGATGATCCAGGCCGCCGATCCGAACCAGAACTACCTCTGGGGGATCTTCGACGTTTCGACAACGACGACAAAGTTTCTGATTCTCAGTTCGTTGCTCTTCGTGATCGGTGTCGGAGGTGTCCTCGCGCGTCGCAATATCATCGTCATCTTCATGTCGATTGAGCTCATGCTCAATGCGGTCAACATCAACTTCATTGCTTTTACGCGTCATTGGCAGATGCTCGGTCGCATCAACGAGCATACCGGAGAGTTGTTTACGATCTTTGTGATTACGGTTGCCGCAGCCGAGGCCGCGATCGGGCTTGGAATTGTCATCGCGCTCTACCGCAATCGTGAAACGGTTGCAGTCGATGAGATCGATATTCTACGGTGGTGATCCAGGCCTCGCTATCCTGAATTTATTTATGCTCAGGTTACTCTTTTTCGTACCGCTCCTGCCGCTCGTTGGTGCGATCTTCAATGGACTATTGGGTCGTCGATTAAAGCTGTCCGAGCGGACGGTGGCGTGGGTCGCGTGCGGGTCGACCGGCCTCTCTGCTCTGCTCGCGCTCGGCGCCATCTGGGACTACGCGAAGCATTACTCGAGTGAGATCTTTATTGATTCCCATTACGCTTACACCTGGTTTTCCGGAGGTCTTGCGAGGACGACCATTGGAGCGTTGGCGGGACAGGCACGAGAGTTTCGCATCGAGTGGGCGTACCAACTCGACCAGCTTTCAGCGGTCATGCTCTTTGTCGTGACGTTCGTTGGCTTCCTCATCCACGTTTTTGCGGTGGGTTATATGAAGGGCGACGGAGGATACTATCGCTTCTTCGCCTACCTCAACCTTTTCATGTTCATGATGCTGGTTTTGGTGCTTGGGTCGAATCTCCCGATGATGTTCGTTGGCTGGGAAGGGGTCGGTCTCTGCTCGTACCTGCTGATCGGCTTTTACTTCGATCGCGGCGAAGCGGCCTCTGCCTCGAAGAAGGCATTCATCACAAACCGCATCGGCGATATGGGCTTTATGCTGGGGATGTTTGGGGTCTTCGCTCTTTTTGGCACCCTCCAGTTCAAGGAGTTGAGAGAGGTTTTCGCCGCTGGAAATGCCGCGCCTTATCTGGAGAGCGTTGGCCAATGGGGCGTCATGAGCTGGATTGCATTGGGACTCTTCATTGGCGCGATTGGCAAGTCGGCGCAGATCCCACTTCACGTCTGGCTTCCTGATGCGATGGCCGGCCCGACACCAGTCTCGGCGTTGATCCATGCGGCAACGATGGTCACGGCTGGCGTCTATCTTCTGGCACGCGTCAATTTCATCTTTCAGGCAGCGCCGTCTGTCATGCTCATTGTCGCGGTCGTCGGAGCGGTGACGGCAATCTTCGCGGCGACGATCGCGTTGACCCAGAATGACATCAAGAAGGTGCTTGCCTACTCGACCGTGTCGCAACTTGGCTTCATGTTCATGGGCCTCGGCGTCGGCG
>JANNRD010000163.1:0-12830 GCA_031401095.1 Acidobacteriota bacterium | reverse complement strand
GGCGCGTCATCCTCTCGGTGCCTGTCCTGACCCCGCATCTCTCCAGTCTCTGGCTGGGATTGATCACTCCCATCTATGCACGCATCGGGCGGAAGCTGATCGAGAGTCTGCGTCATCCGACCGTGGTGAGAGACTTGTCGGCGCTGCAGGTCTTCAGCGTTCGCCCGCGCCGGATTCGAGAGGCGATCGCCAGGGCCTTGCTCAACGAGGATCGCGACTACGCCGAGACGCGCTGGTCGGATGCGCTCTCTTCGGGCAGCCGGCCCGCGAGTTGGGGCGGCGTTCGGTTTGGCTCGCGGTTGGTGGATTCTCGCATCGCGCGAGTCAATTGCACTCCCGACGTAGCCTTCGCACCGATTCGGCGGATCGGCGGCCAAACCGGTTGGTACTACGGCGACTGGCTGTGGCGGATCAGGGGGTTCCTGGATTTGCTGGCCGGCGGCGTCGGGTTGCGGCGCGGGCGTCGCGATCCTGATTGGCTGCATCCCGGAGAAACGCTCGATTTCTGGCGCGTCGAAGCATTTGAGCCAAACCACCTCTTGCGGCTGGCGGCCGAGATGAAACTGCCCGGCAGAGCCTGGCTGGAGTTTGAAGTGGAGGCGGGGGACTGCGGCTCGACCATTCGCCAGACGGCGATCTTCGATCCGGTTGGAGTGGCCGGGCTGATCTACTGGTATGCGCTCTACCCGCTCCACCAAGTCGTATTTGCCGGTATGTTGCGCCGGATCGAAGCCAAGGCAACGCAGGCCAGGGCGATTTGATTGATTGAGGGAAAGGCATGAAGACGTACCTGCTCGAACGCAGCCAAATCATTCCTTGCTCACGCAGCGAGACCTTCGCTTTCTTCAGCGATGCGTTCAATCTGGAGCGCATCACCCCACCCTTTCTGCGATTTCGCATTCTGACACCACCACCTATCAAGATGGCGGCTGGGACGAAGATCGAATACCACCTGGCGCTGTTTGGTGTGCCGCTTTACTGGCAGACGCTGATCGAGAGTTGGACGCCGGATGCATCTTTCGTTGATCGCCAGATCAACGGGCCCTACGCCCTGTGGCGGCACACGCATTCGTTCGAGGAGCAAGGGCCGCGCCAGGTTCTGATGCGCGACGTGGTCGAGTACCGCATGCCTTTTGCGCTGCTGGGCAGCATCGCACATGACCTATTTGTCAAGCGTTGGCTGGCGTATATCTTCCATTACCGGGCAGCGATGACTGCACGTTTGTTGGGTGCAGCAGGAGGCGGACACTGAACGGCATTGAGCAATTGCTGGCTCATCCGCGCGTCACTGTGCGCCGTGCTGGAACTCCGGAAGCGAGCGGCAACTGCGTGGTTTACTGGATGCAGCGCGCGCAGCGCGGCATTGATAATCCTGCTTTGGATGTGGCGATTGCAGCAGGGAACGAGTTGCAGCGTCCCGTTGCCGTCTTCTTCGGCCTGCATCCGCATTATCCCAACGCCAATTTGCGCCACTACGCTTTCCTGGTTGAAGGGCTGCCAGAGACGAAGCGAAAGATCGAAGCGCGTCGAGTTGCCTTTGTTTTCCGGCCCTATCCGAATCACGATTTGTTGCGCTTTTGCGCGGAAGTGAAACCTTGTCTGGTGGTAGGGGATGAAAACCCGCTGCGTGAGCCGGAAAGATGGCGGCAGAGCGCGACTCGTAAGTTGAGCATTCCCTTCTGGTCGGTGGATGCCGATGTCGTAGTACCAAGCAAGCTCTTTCCCAAAGAAGAATATGCGGCCCGCACCATTCGCCCGAAGCTGCAAAAGTTATTGCCCATTTTCTTGCAACCACCGGAAAACCTGAAAGCGCGCTACATCTGGACTGGGCGCAATCAACCTGTGAGCGATGAAATTGACTCCGCGTGCCTGCTGGCTGCATTACCGCTGGATCGTCGCGTCGCGCCGGTGCATCAGTTCAAGGGTGGAACGGCGGAAGGTATGCGTCTGTTGCGGCGCTTCATCAAGAACCGCCTGCCCGCTTACGAGACGGCGCGCAATCAACCGTCGGTCACCGGAACGAGCGAGATTTCGGCCTATCTGCACTTCGGCCAGCTCAGTCCCTTGACGATTGCGTTGGCCGTCGGTGAAGCGGATGCGCCAGAAACAGCCAAAGCCGCCTTTCTCGAAGAGTTGATTGTCCGACGCGAAGTGGCGATCAACTACGTCGCGCGCAATTCGAATTATGACCGTTTAGCGGGCTCCCCCGCATGGGCACAGCGGACACTAGCCGCACACGCACATGACGGACGACCATATATCTACACCGAAGCGCAACTCGAAGCCGCCGAGACACACGATCCACTCTGGAACGCGGCGCAGCTTGAAATGGCACTCACTGGGCGAATGCCTGGCTACCTGCGGATGTATTGGGCCAAGAAGATTCTCGAATGGACATCCGTGCCCGCCGAGGCCTTCGAGATTGCCGTCAGGCTCAATGACCGTTACGAATTGGATGGCCGCGATCCGAATGGCTATACCGGCATCGCCTGGGCCATTGGCGGCAAGCACGACCGTCCGTGGGCGCCGCAACGCCCGGTGTTCGGTTTGATCCGCTACATGTCAGCGCAAGGTTGCAAGCGCAAGTTCGATGTCCAAGCTTACATTGAGCGGGTGAACAAGCTCGTCCGCGCCGGCGCTGCCTGAGCAATCCGAGGCTGATGCTGTTTGTCGAAAGCTGACCAGGACCCCGATCTGCTCGCCGGCGCCACCTCGGAAGTCGGAGCCCATGAGATCCTCGTCCGGCAAGCGCGCCCTCTGCTGCCCGCCTACGGCACCAGCTGGTTCCTCGTCAAAGGTGTCAGCCTGCGTCCCAGGTTGACCGGCAAATCGCACAAACACGCCCAGCCGATTGTCTCGGAACACCAATAAGCATGAGGGGCCGTTCGTCACCAAATCGGCTACCAGACGGTACCCCAGACGATTCCCGGTGATGATGCATTAGGGGTCGGCGGGCTCCCGTTCCAGCTTGTGGCGCAGGCGGGTGATGTGCAGGTCAATCGTGCGGGCGTAGAGAGAGGCGTGCGCGCCCCAGATGGATGCAGCAGCTGTTCGCGCGTGACGGCTTCACCCGCGTGGGCGAGCAGGACCAATTCGGGCGTGGTTACCAGTTTGCGAGGCGAGGTGCACACCTTCGCAGCCATCCGTTGCCAGAATGACTCAGTGATCCGCACAGTTCTTCACCGTTTTGGCTTGCTGATCGTGTCAGGTCGACAACAGAGCTTGGCTAAACAAGTGTTGCGGCCTGATTGGCCTAGACACCTCCAGTTACCTGCTTGAGCAAGTTGAAAAAGGCTCTTTTGCGTTCAGTATTGATGCCCCAATTCACTGGCGGGCATTGATAGCCGTCTTCGTAGTCACTCGCGCCCGGATCGAAATAGCCCCAGGAAGCATAAGCACCGACGGCCCTGAGCATATTGTTGACTGGTTGCTCAAAATCAAAATGATCGTCTTCGTTGAAGAGAATCGGCATCGGACGATAGGCCGGGTCGCGGCGGGTGATGGCCACCATTTCCGCAATGCGATTGGGGTCCTTGACGCCGTTGCCGTGGAGCAGAAGAAAGTCTGACGCTTTTACGACATTCGTCGTCGGAATCGAGTTGCCGCCGTAACTTGTGCCGACCAGAAAGCGGCGTTTCCTGCCAGCTATCTCATTCACAAGGTTGATGAGTTCGTGAACGCGCGCTGGTTTGAGAATGTCGTGATCGTAGGCTTTGACGTCGCATTCGTTATTCACTTCGACCAGGACGTTGCGCCATCCCTTATCCTGCAGCCAGTTCGTTGCGCCTACGACGGCGCGTTTGATGGCGGCTTCGTCCTGCAGGCGCTGATCCTGTCCAAAGTAAAAATAGCCCAGAATCACTACCATCCCCAATTGATCGGCCCTGTTGATGATGCGTTCGAGGCGTTGCAGATAATTTGCGCGCAGGGAGCCGTCCGCTTCGATTGCGCTGTTATGCCATGGCTGACTCTTGGAATAGCCCTGTGGACTGCCGCCTTGCAGATTAATCGTCAAGGCAAGCAAGCCATGCTGGCGCCATTCGGGCATTGCGGCTATAAATTCGCTCGTGTTTCGTTCGGCGTCCCACTTGCCGGTGTCTGGATACTTCCAAAGATGTTGCGTCTCCGGATTGCGGTCGTCATAAATGCCTTGCACCATCCGCGAGTTCATCAAGAGACCTTCGATCTTCATGCCTTTGTAGCTGCGCCCTGCGTACGTCGGGCGGGCGTTGATGAAAAAACGGTTTCCGTCAATGGAGACAATTGTTTTCCCGGCGGCGGCCAATATATGTTGCGCCGCGATCGTGAGCGCAGGGACCGTCATCAGAAACTCTCGACGCTTCATTTGTGTCCTCGGGGTGTGACGGGCAAATTGAGTTCGATCTGGCCTGGTATAGAACATCGGCGCGCCCGAAAGACTGCGTCGCGCAGCGCAGATCCCTGCGCACCAGAATCGTAGTCACTCCGAATCGCCCGGTCATCTTACCTTCGATAGCCTAAAATCCCGGACGGCACAACAATAGAGGATCAGAGAAGACCAGATATGTTAAGAAGGGCGATCGGCAGTGTACTCGTTGATTCCATCGCCCTCGATGCTGCCTCACTCTATGCCTTTGGTCTTTTTGTCCAGTCGACGCGCAGTGTAGTCAGTTCTGGCTTGAACCGACTCTGGATCGGAGAGTGAGCTGAGCAAGGCCTCGCCATCAGAAAAGGCAGTGGATCCCACGCTCATGGCCCGCGACACTGAATTGACGTGTTCCTTGGTAATGGCCACTGGTACCGAAGGCATGGCGATGATCTCGGCTGCCAGTTGCTCTACTTGCTGATCAAGCTCATTAAGGGGTGCGACGCGATTGACAAAGCCCATTGCCTTCGCCTCGTCGGAGGTGAATGGCCGGCAGGTCATGACCAGTTCTTTCGTCATCGCCGGACCAATCTCGCGCACCAGCCGCGGAATGCCACCCCAAGCCAGCGGAATGCCGAGCGCGATCTCAGGAATCGAAAAGCGTGCACCTTGCTCCGCCACGCGCAGATCACAAGCTGAGGCCAGTACCACTCCGCCGCCGACAATGTGCCCGTGCAATCGGACTATCGTCGTTGCGCGCATGTGCTCGATCGCGTCGGCCATGCGCATCCCGTATTGGGCCACTTCACGCCGGTAGAGCCACGACTTGCCTGAATCGGGGCTGGCTTCCCGCGAGGGAGCATCCTTTAGGTCCGCTCCGGCGCAGAAGGCCCGCCCGGCCCCGCTGACGATGACGACACGCAGCTCGCGGTGATCATCGAACCACCGCGCGGCTTCGACCAGTTCGCGAAGCATCGTCGCATTCATGGCGTTTAACCGTGCGGGCCGGTTGAGCGTCAACCGTCCAAGCGGGCCAATGACCTCGACCTTGATCGTCTCACAATTCATTTCGTTCTTGCTCGTTGGCCGCCATCATCGGGCGTTTGATCGTCAGGCAAATAGTGAAGCGAAGCAATAGGTTACCAATTGCGCGTCGGGTTCGCTACCCGCCGGCTGCAATACCGAGTCGGGACGACCGTCTGCGACGACCGGCTGCCTCAGGGGGACCCAATGTGGCCGCGGTCACGAAGCGCTATGAGATACGTACTAAGTGGTTGCTCCATCCCTGCGGGAGAGCAAGCCAGAATCGGCGTCGAGTGGCTGTCTTGGCTGCTTCCCGGGACATCTTGTCTCCACGAAACTGACCTCGACAAAAACGTTTCAATTTGAGAGGGTGATGGCTGCGACATCGCTGATTGGGAAGCTTTGCTTCCTCACCCTCCTGGCGTCAGGTGGCAGTCCGACTAGAGAAGGGAAGACCGCTGCGGCTGCTCCAGAAGAAGGGCGGAAAAAAGGGGATCGTGACGTCGAGCCCATCCGCGGAGCAGCCGCCTGGAGAGGACATTAACGCCCCGGGTGTCGTGCCGCTCATCGACTCAGAAATCTTCGACTACAAAACGCGACAGGAGCTTTCACGCGCCTGGATTGACAGGAGCATCAATGATCGAAAGAAGGGACATTTTGAAGGGCGCCGGTGCGGCGCTCACCACCTCACTCTTCACGGGCCGCGTGAAAGGTGCCAACGACCGCGTCGCCATTGCCCATATCGGAATCGGAGCAATGGGTTCCGGCAATCTCGGCTACGCCATGAAGATGCCTGACGTCCAGCCGGTCGCGGTTTGTGACGTCTACCAACCAACACTGGACAAGGCCGTGGCCACCGCCGCCAAAGAGGGGCATACGGTGAAAGCGGTGAAGGATTTCCGCGAGATCATCGCCAACAAATCCATTGATGCCGTATGCATTTCAACGCCCGACCACTGGCACGCGTATATGACGGTCGAAGCCTGCAAAGCTGGCAAAGATGTCTATGTCGAAAAGCCCGCCAGCGTCTATGTCGAAGAAGGGCGTAAGATGGTGCAGGCCGCCCGCAAATATAACCGCGTCGTGCAGGCCGGCACCATGCAGCGCTCGGGTGGTTATTTCAAACAGGCAGCGGAGATTATCCGGAGTGGCCTGATCGGCGAAGTGACGTTCTGTCATGCGTGGCAGAGTGGCAAGGTGAAGAAAGAGGGTTGGGGCCGGCCGGCGGATGGGCCGGTTCCTGAAGGACTCGATTGGGATATGTGGCTTGGGCCAGCGCCGAAGGTGCCCTTCAATCTCAACCGCTGGGGTGTCGGCGTAACTTCGTTTCCGACCTTTCGTTATTTCTGGGATTACGCGGGCGGAGCGATGACCGACTGGGGCGTCCATCTGATTGATCCGATTCATCAATGTTTTGGCGAGCCAATGCCGACCGCAATCTCAGCAATGGGCAGCAAGCTTTACGTGGATGACAATAGCGATACGCCGGACACGATGATGGCCACCTTCCACTATCCGAAATTCCTGCTGACGTACGAAAGCCGTACCGCGAATCCGATGCCGATGTTCGGTGAGGGAGCGGCGACTTCGATCCATGGAACGGAAGGCACGTTGATCGTCAAGCGTGGCGCCTGTTATGTGATTCCCAACGAGAAATCACAAATCACGGCGGTCAGATACGAGAAGGATCAGGGGATGAACCAGATGAATGCACCGCACTGGAAGAACTTCATCGAATGCATCAAGACGCGCGCCAAGCCTATCAGCGACCTCGAAACGTGCGTCAGATCCTCGACGACCTGTATCCTTGCTAACCTCTCCATGCGCCACAAGACCTGGCTCGACTGGGATGAGACGAACTGGACGGTTCGGCAACACAATGTCAAACCGTTCCTCAAGGCAAAATATCGCTCACCGTGGAAACTGGAGGTTTAGGCCTGGGTTTGTGCCACCGGAGCCCGGCGGGAACTGCGGTTTTAACCAGTTAACAGATGCTCCCGCGTGAATCAGTTGGGATCTGGGATACGCCTCCGTTCTCGAGATAGGCGTCGCTGTCCGACCAGGCAGCGGTGGCATTGGTCCTCTACATGTACGATCCGCCGGTCACCAGAAGGACGTGACCGGTGACGTAGTCTGCAAGGGGCGAAGCCAGAAATAGCACCGGACCGGCTGCTTCTTGTGGTGTGCCTGGGCGTCCCAATGGGATGAATTTCATTGCCGTCTCGCGCATTTGCCCCGGGATGCCAAGCTGAATTTCATTCTCGCCGATGTGGGCAGCAACCTGCTCTTCTTTGGCGGCAGTCAGCCGCGTTTCAATGAAGCCGTAGGCCACGGCATTGACGTTGATGTTGAAACGTCCCCATTCCTTGGCCAGGGTCTTGGTCACGCCAACAATGCCCATCTTTCCTGCGGCGTAGTTCGCTTGCCCTGGATTGCCCGCGACGCCTGATGTCGACGAAACGTTGATGATCTTGCGCTGAACCCTGCGACCCTCGGCAATCTCTTGCTTGGCGATATCACGCATATAGGGAGCCGCTGCCCGGATGAGCCTGAAAGGTGCGGTGAGGTGGACTGCGAGCATCGCATCCCACATCTCATCCGTCATGTTTTGCAAGACCGCATCCCAGGTGTAGCCTGCGTTATTGACGATGATGTCAAGCTTGCCGAATTCGCCAATACATTCCCTGACGAGCCGCTCGGGGAACTCAGGCGCGGTGATATTGCCTGGACAGGCCAGGGCGCGCCCACCTGAGGCTTTGATCTGGCTGGCGACTTCTTCAGCGACCTCACCATCCAGATCATTGACGACCACTGCAGCGCCATGTTGCGCGAACAACATTGCGACAGCGCACCCGATACCGCGCCCTGAGCCGGTGACGATCGCGGTCTTACCTTCCAATAGTTGCATGTGGATCCTCCTTAAAAGTAAGCCTGAGAACAATGATCAATGCCATTTCAGGCCTTGGTCACTCACAATTGCGGAGCTCGAGCATTGAATTTGCGGGCCTCACCCTGAATCATCCCTCCCGCGCTCGCGCCAAATCCGTCCCGTACCGGCGTGCAGCGATCAAGGCGGGGATGACTCCAGTAAATCCGATGCAGGCGCAGATCAGCAGCCCACGCCACAGACTCACGTGATCACCGATTAGGCCCGACACCAGCGGCCCAAGCCCTGTCCCCAGGAGATTCAAGGCGAGCAAGAGAAACGCCACGGCGGTCGAACGAACTCGAGCGGGCGTCAGGTCCTGCACCGTCGCAAAGACCGGCCCATACCACGTTGTACTGCCCAGGCTGGATACAAACCAGCAGGCATAGAACAAGAACCACGGGGCCTCCGTTGAGAGCGTATAAAACGCCAGCGTGAATGGCATAAAGATCAGCCCTTTGGCCACCAGAAACCAGAGTCGGCCACCGACCCAGCGCCGGTGGAACCAATCACTGACGTAGCCGCCCAACAGCGTACCAGACACGCCGGCGACTGTGAAAATGCTGCCATTGATGAATGCCGCCTGCTGATAGCTAAACCCGCGTTCGGTGTTCAGCCATGTCAGCACCATACTCGATGCGCTCAAGGCGAAGTTGACGATGACGCCGTTGAGAATGACCAGTGGCAGGGCCGGCACGCGCCGTAATGCCCTAAAGAGCTCGCGGTAAATCTCTCGAGTGCTCAACTCCTCATGCACTTCGGCTTGCAGCGCCGCGCTCCTTTCTGCTGCCTCTGCCTGCCCACGCACCGGATTCCGAATGAGCAAGACCAGTGGAACAAGCAGCAAACCGATGAAACCGAGAAAATAGAAGCAGGCCCGCCAACCATAGCGCGGCGCTATCCAACCCGCGATGAGCATGCTTGCGCCCGAACCCAGCGGGACGCCCGCGTAGTAGAAGCCGGAGGCAAAAGCGCGCTTCCTGGCAGGGAAGACATCGCTGAGCATTGAAACCGCCGCCGGAGTCAGCGTCGCTTCGCCCACACCAACTAACAGCCGCGCTAACGTCAGCTGCAAAAAATTCAGTGCTGCCCCCGACGCCCCCGTCAGTGCACTCCACAATGCTAATCCACCGGCAATCAACCGGGGCCGATGCATACGATCGGCTGCATTGCCCAGCACCATGCCAACCAGCGTGTAAAAGCCGATGAAGATGTAGCCGTAAAGCAGCGCGATCTTGGCCAGCGATAAGCCCAATTCCGCGCGCAACAACGGGGCGAGATAGACAATCAGCTGACGGTCAACAAAGTTGAGGACGTTGAGCAGCGTCAGAAAGATCAGCAACAAAGAGGCGGTGCGCGATGACGTCCGTTGATTCATATGCTCTCCACAGTGGAGGTAGAATTGATTGACAACGTACTGAACGGTAAGTAGTAGTATTGGGAACCGACACTCCCAGTCAAGCTATCAATATCATTTGCCTGGAATGTCGGGCAGTCGGAAAGACAATGACAGCCGTTTGAAGGTCACTCAACGTGGCGGACATCATGGCCGATATTTGTGAGTCGTGGCGATGCTCCTATCGGGTGGCCTCGTTGCAGCCGACGCGACTGTCATGCTGAAGAACGTCACGTGCGACATGAAGATCGGACAAACCGCGCATGGTGGCGGCCTGCGAAGAAGCTTGCGAAGTGCGCGTCATGATCACCCTGCCGTCGACCGATAGTGGAGCCTGATGATTGCCAGATTGCTGATCGCCAACCGTGGTGAGATTGCTATTCGAATTGCGAGAGCCTGCGCAGAACTCGGCTGCCATTCTGTTGCTGTATTTTCGCAGGATGATGCGTCATCGTTGCACGTCCGCGTTGCCGACGAAGCGCACGGATTATCTGGAACGGGAACTTCGGCTTATCTCGATATCCCTCAGCTTATCGCCATCGCCAAAGACACGAGCTGCAACGCCATCCATCCGGGCTATGGTTTTCTAAGTGAAAACGGCACTTTTGCCCGCGCCTGTGAGGAAGCAGGACTGATCTTCGTCGGGCCGCGTCCTGAGGTCCTCGACTTGTTCGGCGATAAAGTAGCGGCGCGTGAGCTGGCCAGAGGTTGCGACGTGCCGGTTGCTGCAGGCACACCCTGCACAACCACCCTGCAAGAAGCGGTTGAGTTTCTGGCTTCGCTTGGCGAAGGCGGCGCCGTCATGCTGAAGCCCGTCGCGGGCGGCGGCGGGCGTGGCATGTGCATCGTCACCGACAAGACAGAGCTGGAAGACGCCTGGGCGCGCTGCCAATCTGAAGCGCGATCTAGTTTTGGCCGGGATGACGTTTATCTTGAAGAGCTGATGCTCGAGGCGCGACACATCGAAGTCCAGATTGTCGGCGATGGCAGTGGACGCGTCGTGCATCTGGGTGAGCGCGAGTGCAGCATCCAGCGTTGTCATCAGAAACTGATGGAAATTGCTCCGAGCCCGACGCTTGCACCGGCGCTGCGCGAGAAGATGATTGCTGCTGCCGTGGGTATGGCGGAGAGCGTTAATTATGGCGGGCTCGGAACCTTCGAGTTTCTGGCGGAGGACCGGGAAGAACGCTTTGTGTTTATCGAAGCCAACCCGCGCTTGCAGGTCGAACACACGGTCACCGAGGAGGTCTACGGCATTGACCTGGTGACAATGCAGTTGCGCATCGCCGGAGGAGAAACGCTTGAAGATGTCGGCTTGTCGCCATCGCAAGTGCGTACCCCGAGCGGCTTCGCCATTCAAATCCGAGTCAACATGGAGACGATGCAGTCGGACGGCAGCGCCCTTCCATCAAGTGGAACGCTGACGGCCTATGCCGCGCCTTCGGGTCCCGGCGTCCGCGTGGACGGCTTCGGCTATGCTGGTTATCGCAGCAACCCGAGGTTTGATTCACTGCTTGCCAAGGTGATCGCGCACTCACCATCACCGCAGTACGGCGAGGCCCTCGCCCGCGCGCGTCGCGCTCTCTCGGAGTTTCATGTCGAAGGCGTCGCGACGAATCTTGGGTTTCTGGCTGCGCTGCTGCGGCATAGGGATATTGTCGCAAATCAAGTGACGACCCGATGGCTCGACGCCCACGTTGCTCAGCTGCTGGCGCAAGCGGCGAAAGATGCAACGCTTCCCGCGAGATTCTTCCCCGGCCCGGAACCGACCAGAGCACAGACGGCGAGAGCGGCGCTGACAGCAGGGCCGGACGAGACGGTGCCGGTACCAGCGCCCATGCAGGGGGTGGTTGTCGCACTCGATGTCGCGGAAGGCGATCTGGTGCGACCCGGGCAGACCATCGGCGCGCTTGAGGCGATGAAGATGCATCACGTCATCGCGGCGGCGGTGGGTGGCATTGTTCGGATGGTTGCCGCAACCGTCGGTGAAGTAGTCGCGACCGGTCAGGCGCTGCTCTTTATCGAGCCAATGGAGGTCGAGGCGCAGACAACAAAAGAGGCCGACGAGATCGACCTCGATGCCATCCGCCCGGATCTGGCCGAGGTCATGGCGCGCCACGCGTTGACGCTCGACGAAGCCCGGCCGGAGGCCATCGCCAAACGCCACAAACTGGGTTTTCGCACGGCCCGGGAGAATGTCGAAGCCCTTTGTGATCCCGGCAGTTTTATTGAATATGGCGCGTTAACGCTGGCAGCGCAGCGCCGCCGTCGTTCGATGGAAGAGCTGTTGCGCATGAGTCCTGCGGACGGCGTGATTGCCGGGCTGGGCACGGTAAATGGCGCCCTCTTCGGTGACGAGAAGAGCTCCTGTGTCGTCATCGCATATGACTACACCGTACTCGCAGGCACGCAAGGGACGATGAATCACAAGAAGCAGGATCGCATGTTTCGACTGGCTGCGGAATTACGACGCCCGGTCGTGCTTTTCGCGGAAGGAGGCGGTGGCAGGCCCGGTGACGTCGACAAAGCAGACATTGCCGTCTCCGGTCTCGACGTCGAAACCTTTCATGGTTTTGCGCGACTGAGTGGCTTGGTCCCTTTGACTGGCATCGTCAACGGTCGATGCTTTGCAGGCAACGCAGCGCTGCTGGGTTGCTGCGATGTCATCATTGCGACCGAGAGCGCAACGATTGGCATGGGCGGCCCCGCGATGATTGAGGGCGGCGGGCTTGGCATTTACAAGCCGGAAGAGGTAGGTCCTGTCAGCATGCAGGCGCCGAATGGCGTGATTGATGTTGTTGTGCGTGACGAAGCTGAGGCTGTCGCAGTGGCGAAGCGGTACCTCTCGTATTTTCAGGGTTCCCTCGCCAACTGGAGTTGCGCAGACCAGCGGCAGCTGCGTCGTCTGATACCGGAGGACAGGCTGCGCGTCTATGACGTGCGTCGTGTCGTGCACAGATTGGCGGATACCGATTCCGTATTGGAGCTTCGGCCGAGTTTTGGTTTAGGGATGGTGACGGCGCTGATTCGCATCGAAGGGCGACCAATGGGGCTCATTGCCAACAACCCGATGCATCAGGCCGGGGCGATTGATGCAGATGATGCCGACAAGGCAGCGCGCTTCGTGCAACTCTGCGATG
>JANNRD010000162.1:0-14490 GCA_031401095.1 Acidobacteriota bacterium | reverse complement strand
AAACCGGCGCTCAGCGTGAGGGTAGTCATGGGTGTTTCTTGAGGCGAAGTCTCTCGCGACACTTGCTCAGGCTTCTTATGCGGAAGATCGCTCATTCAACTCGACCCTGGCCGTGAGGGGCCGCCCGTGTGGGCGTATCTGCGATCTCTCCATGCACGCACGAACCGCCCCGTAAACACGCCCTGAACCCCGAATTGTTCCACAAACTTATCCCAGTTCGAGGTCTCATACAACTCGCCTTCCAGCCCACTTTCCGAACAATTACGCCCCGCTGGTCGAGCGTGTCGCTCTCGTGTGGCGAAAACGACTCTCTTCGGGCATAATCCGTGCGTTCACTCCAGTTCTGCACCAGCTTCAAGAAAATCAAAGAAGGAAGATCGCCCATGAATCAACGCCGTCTTTTCCTCGCCAGCTGTCTATCGCTTGTCTGCACAGCGATGATCTTCGTCATCCGCGGAGACATTGCCAGCCAGGTTCAGGGCTCGTTTTCGCCCGCCCTGACAAATGCCCAGTATGGTTGGGTTTCCGCGATGGCTTTCTTCGGCTTCGCGACATCGATTCTGCTCGCCTCTCCAATGCTCGACGCCCTGGGCATGCGCAACCTGCTCTATCTTGCCTGTGGGCTGCACATTGGAGGCATCGTTGGCTTCATCTTCGCCCCCAGCTACGTCGTTCTCTACCTCGCCATGCTTTTCGCCGGTTTCGGCAACGGCCTCGTTGAAGCCGTCATCAACCCGCTCGCCGCAACCCTCTATCCAAACGACAAAACCCATCGACTCAATGTGTTACATGCCTGGTGGCCCGGCGGACTGATCATCGGAGGCCTGCTGGCCATTCTCATGAACCAGATCGGCCTTTCGTGGCAGACAAAGATGGGCATCGTCCTCATCCCGACCGTCGCCTACGGAATTCTGATCTTTGGGCAGAAGTTCCCACCGACCGAGCGAGCTGCGGCGGGCATCTCGACTGGTGCCATGATGAAGACCGCCTTCCATCCCGCGTTTGTCCTGCTCATGCTGACCATGATGTTGACCGCCTCAATCGAGCTTGCCCCCGGACAGTGGCTCGAGAAGGTGTTACGCGACACTGCCCAGATGTCTGGCACCATGATCCTCGTCTATGGTAGCGCATTGATGTTTGTTCTGCGCTTTTTTGCAGGGCCGATTGCGCATCGGATTTCACCGATCGGGATGATGTGGGCGTCAGTGACCATTGCCGGAGCGGGTCTGCTCTTGCTTTCAAATGCAACGTCCGCTGGTGTCGCCTATCTGGCAGCGACGGTCTTCTATGTCGGCGTCTGTTTCATGTGGCCGACGATGCTTGGCATCACCTCAGAGCGATTTCCTCAAGGGGGAGCGTTTACGATGGGGTTGATGGGGTTTGCCGGTCAGTTTGCGCTTGGCCTCGTGATCTTCAAGATGGGCGGCGTTTTTGACGAGTGGGGCGCCGCAGCCTCGTTCAAGTTCGTCTCCAAGCTCGCGATCATCCCCTTCATCGTCTTTGCCATCTGGTGGATCAAAGACTACACGAAGGGTGGATACAAGGCTGTCAAACTGACGCAATCCTAGCTACTAGGAGTCTCACGCGAAGACAAGAAGAAGACTCACGCGAAAGACGCGAAGGACGCGAAAAGACGCGAAGACTCAGGACCCGCGTGGTGGTTGGTACGCGCTTCACCCACTCTTCAGTCCGCTTCGCGTCTTTCGCGTGAGTCCCTCTGTCTCACCCTCCAATGATCCCGGCAACTCCGCAATTGTTACAGCGATAGAGCGTCCCGGCGCGCTCGGGGAATACCTGGATGCGCGCGGGTCCACACGTGTGATCAGCTGTCACCTCGAACAGAGTGTAGTACTGCTCGTCGGCAATATCGGCCAGCGTATCGAAGATCGCCTGCTCGGCAATCGTATTTCGATCGATCGCCTCAAAAAACTCACGTTCCGTTTCAGTCACTTCGTTCTCGTCCGTCATACCCTGCTCTCCTTAGTCTGAGGCGACTCCGACCATCGCCAGCGCGATCAGAAGTGCGCGTTTGTAGCCGGTTTCGCGTCCATTGGCGGCGTACCATTCGCTCAGCCGGTGTGAATCACCGAATGACCCTCCGGTTCCGATGGTGATGGCAGGAACTCCCAGGCTGATCGGTATGTTGGCGTCGGTTGAAGCCCGATTGAGCACGGGCTCGATGCCGAAAAGGCGAGACGCGGCAACCGCCGTCCTGACCAGTGTCGAGCCTGAGGAAGTCTCGCCGGAAGGCCGATTGCCGATCAGCGACACCTCAACACGAAGGCCGAAACCGGATGCTGAGCGCAGGGAATTCTCCTCTGCGATCGATCGATGGACCGACTTCAAAAGAAAGTCCTCGAGCCTCCCCAGTTCACCCTCCGACACAGACCGCAAGTCGACATCCATCTCGGCGTGTTGCGGGATGACGTTGACCGATTCGCCCCCTGCAATTCTTCCAACGTTGTAGGTCGTCCGCGGCTCGACCGGCGCGCGGTAATCTGCAAGCTTCGCCGCCACCCTTCCCAGCGCGTGTACCGGATTGACGACGCCGAAATCGGCCCAGCTATGACCACCGGGGCCCTCGAGGCGGACGCGGTAGCGCCGTGACCCCAGTGCCTGATGTGTGATGTGGTCTGTGCCCGGACCATCGAAGGAGATAAACGATGAGACTTTTCCGGCAAGACGTCCTTCATTGAAGAGATGTCTCGCCCCGCGCAGGTCGCCCTCTCCCTCTTCGCCGACTGTGCCGACGAACGCCAGGCTACCGTGAAGCCGGATCTGACCGGCGTTGAGTGCTTGCACAAGTCCGACCAGAGCGGCCAGCCCGGAGCAGTTATCAGCGATCCCTGGCGCAAGAAAACGCCCCCCTTCCCGTCGGACCCGGACATCAGTCCCTTCAGGGAAGACCGTGTCGAGATGGGCTGAAAGCGCAACCAGCGGGTCTCCTGATGCGCCACGGTAGAACCCGATGACGTTCCCTTCGCTGTCGGTATGCACGTCGCCAAGGCCGAGTTCGATAAAGCGGGAGGCCATGAACCGCGCTCGTTCCTGCTCCTTGAACGGTGGCGCCGGAATCTCACAGATGCGAACGTGCTCCGTGTTAAAGCGCTCAGTTGAGCCGTCAATAAAGGTGAAAGCCTGACGCACACACGCCGTTTCCAGCAGCGCCTTGATCGGCACGGGAGTACTTCGCCCGACAACTGATAGTGGTGATCGTGGCATGCGTAGCGGATGCGTGGATCAAAGTTTATCGACCGGGTTATCGGCTGGCTTATCGGCCAGGCGGACGCACCGGTGCCGACGCGGGTGTCGCGGGCGGTGCTGCCGGTCGGGCTGCTGGAAGCGGCGGCATCTGGTCCGCACTGAATCGCTCGAGAAGCCCATCCCGCATTGCGAGTTGATAGACGGCCGCTGCAATCGCGATCGCCGATTTCTTAGCGTCACCCTCGATGATGCGCTCGTAGGTGTCAAGATTGGTATGCCAGGTGGCCGAGTTGTACTCGATCGGGTCCTGGTTGACACCGATGCCGGGCAGACCAGCCTGACTGAACGAGGTATTGTCCGACCCACCAAGGGCACGACTCCGAGAGACGATCGCGCCCATGACGCCAAGGTCTTCAAATGGGGCAATCGCTTCGCGCAGCACCTGAGCCGCCGCTGGCGGACCAAAAACGCTCAACCCCCGGGCGCGACCTGTGCCGGAATCGATATTGAAGTACCCGCCAAACTTTGAGAACTCGGGCGTCGGGTTCTCGGCTGAACCGAAATGGCTCTTGACGTAGGCCTGTGAACCAAGCAGACCCTGCTCCTCACCGCTCCACAGAGCAACACGAATTGTTCGGCGTGGTTTGACACCTAGTGCCTTGAGAATTCGGGCTGCCTCCATCATGACAGCGCAACCAATGGCATTGTCGGTCGCGCCCGTCGCTGCGTGCCAGGAGTCGAGGTGGCCACCAAGCATGATCACCTCATCGCGCTTATCGGTACCCGGGATTTCGGCGATCGTGTTGTAGGCCGTCCGACCTTCAGGATAAACCCGATTAACGACATTGAACTCAAGCTCGACCGGTGAGCCGTCGGCGAGTATGCGTGTGATTCGACCGAAGTCCTCGTTCCGCAGAATCACCGTCGGGACTACCTTTGTCAGATCAAACGTTCGATTGTTGAAGGCGCGAATCTGACCGTGCTCACGACCGCCGTCGTCGATCCGCATGGCGGCGCCATTTCCGACGAGAAATGCATCGATCCGGTCCCCGACCTGCCGGGCTGTGAGACGCCCCGGTTGCGGTGCCTGTTGTTGTCGATTGCCTCGAGGGCCGCCCTGCCCCGCGTTTGGATTGTTCGGATCAAAACGCGCTTTGGCCGTCTGATCGTCAAGCCTTCGCGCCGGAGGTGCGAGGGTCACGGGAACAATGATCTGCTTGCCAACGAGCACGATCTTGCCACTGACGACAGCCTTGACAGTGTCGAGATAGGCCGTCAATTGCTCCTCAGTCGGATTCTCGGGTGGGATCAGATGAAATGCCTGCGCGAGCACGGTGCCGTTCGTTCCAGATGTCCATGCGAGAGCTTCGCCGGTGAGGTGGTCCTTGACCGGCGAAACGATATGCGCCGTCAAACGTTCGCTGTTCCATCCCGGATATCCGAAATCCCATGGCTCGAGATGTCCGTTTTCGAGGCCCCACGTCTGCATCTGCTTGACAGCCCACTCCCCAGCCGCCTTGAGATTTGGTGAACCCGTCAGACGCGGACCATAAACATCTGTCAGAAAATGCATGGTTCGCATGATCTGGGAATGGTCCATTCCCTCCTGCCGGATCTTGGCGTTGATCTCGGTGTCAATCCGCTCCTGCGAAAAACCAGGAATCGGATTGAGCAGGCTGACAGTCAGCAAGGCAAAAGTCAGTGCACGACGCATCGTCATTCTCCAGTTAAGGGCCAGGCGATCGACCGATCTTCCAGTCGGTTGCCTGGCATTTGTTCTTGAGCGCCTATCTGCCGGCCGAGGCAATCGCCGGTTTTAGTTTAAGAAAACTCGCCTGGAGTACTTTCTTCGTCTCATCGTCCTGCACGAAGGCGACCACCGAGAGGGTGCTCGCGTCCATTTCGTGCTTCTTCTGCGCAAAGGCAAACTTCTCATCTTTGCGCGTGGCTTCGAAGTCATCGAGGTGAGTCTTCAGTTCCTGCGTAATCTTTGCCAGGTCAAAGGTCCACTCGATGGATGCCGGTTTGCTGGCATCAACTGCGAAGCCTGCGGTCTCCAGTCCGGCAAGGCTCCGAACCACCATCGGATGGAAGCGAACTCCGTTCTCGCCGCTGTAGCGAAGGGCCTCCTCAACAAGCGCAATCTGCAGTCTGATTCTCGATCCACCCTTGATCTGATCGACAGTCGCCTTGACTTTGATAGACCCGGCACCGCCAACCGCATCCAGGCTGAGCCGCGCTTCCGGAGCGCTCGTCAATCGCTTTTCAACCGTCGGCGTCACGCGATTATAGAAGTCCTTCGTCATGTCGCGGCTTCCACCACCGCTGTTTTTCTCACCGTCAATGGCATAGCTCGGCACACCATTGACCGCGTAGTACTTGCTCCGCGCCTCGGTTGAAGGATTGGTCATTGGGTCCGGGAGCGGGATGTGCATGTGGTACATGATCACCGTCACATCCTTGCGAGGGTAGCGTTCGAGATAGGCATCAAAGGCGAGATCAGCCGCCACGCAAGGGCCGCAGCCCGCTCCGGTAAAAACCTCAGCCAGGACGGTCCGTTCCGATCGGTTCGGCGACGCGCTGTAATGCTCAACCTTGACTGGGTTGGGGAAGTCATTGCGGTATCGCAGATCGAGCAGCTCCTCCATTCCCTTGAGGCTCCCTTCGTGGGATTTCCGGTAGAGATCGTAGAACTTCTCTCGCGCTTCCGCTCTCAATCGACCCGTCAGTGAGGCGGACGCGTAGTAGCTCAGCGCGGTCGCGGTATCGTTCTTTGTTTCAGAGAGCTCAGCAAGGCCGAGCAGGGCATCGAGAAGTTGCGGATTTGCGGTAATGGACTCCTTCAGGTACTTCTCGGCTTCTCTCGTTTTGCCCCGCTTCAGGTAGAGCCGGCCGAGGCTGGCCAGATACGGAGCGCGCACCTGGCGCAGTCGCTTCGCTTGATCTTCCTCGACCCAGGCAAGGCCGGTACGCGCAAACTCCTCGGCCTTATCAAGTAGAATGCCTCCCTCAAGCAGCGTCCCGACGACGGTCGTGTAGGTCGTGCCCTTGAGCTGCTCTTGAGCGCTCGCGATCGTTCGTTTGGCTTGGGCAAAGATGCGATCGAGCTGGTCCGGCCAGTTCTTAACGAGGGTTGCGAGAATCTGCTGCTGGGCGCCGCCAATCCCGAAACTGTCAGGAAAATCGGAGATATATTTCTCCAGCGCTTCGATCTTCTTTTGGGGATCCGTCACCCGAAGGGCATCCGTGTACGCCTTGCGATCACTCGGCATGGATGGTGTCGCGGCCGGTCTTGGCGCCGGCGGTGGACTCTGCGCCGGCACGGAGCTCAGGCAACAGATCACAGTCCCGATCGTGAGAATGGTGAACGTGGCACTTCTCGTCTTCATGGCACGGCCAGTCCTTCCTGCTTGCGACTTGCGTAGGGAAACCAGACTCTGGGTTGGTGTCTGTGACCCGGCCATCATACCGGAGAAGGGCATGCCGTTGCGAACAAAATTGACGAAAGGTGGGCTGAGAAACTCGCGCCACCTCGTTTCGGGTTCCGTCTTCGCCTTGACGAACTTGACCCAAAATTGACGCTGACCGTGATTTGGTGTAGAAGTTTTGGCCTTGGTACTGAAACCGAAAGGACGAACGACATTTGGAACGCCACGCATCGGATGCCGGTTGGATTGAAGTGATTGCGGGCTCGATGTTCAGCGGGAAGAGCGAGGAGCTGATCCGGCGACTGCGTCGCGCCCAGATCGCTCGACAGAAGGTCCAGATCTTCAAGCCAAAAATTGATGAGAGATACTCGGAGACACAAATCGTCTCTCATTCCGAGATGCGTATCGAATCGTCGGTCGTCGCCTCGGCTGGAGAGATTCTCTCGCTCGTTGACCTCGATACCGAGGTCGTCGGCGTCGACGAAGGGCAGTTCTTCGAGCTGGACCTGGTGAGAGTCGTCAACCAGCTCGCCGATCAGGGCAAACGCGTCCTCATCGCCGGGCTCGACATGGACTATCTTGGCCGCCCCTTCGAGCCAATGCCGCAGTTGCTGGCGATTGCTGAAGACATCACCAAGACGCGGGCGATCTGTATGCAATGCGGGAATCCCGCGAACTATACGCAGCGACTCATTCACCGCCGCGAGCGCGTTGTCGTCGGTGCGGCTGGCGCCTATGAGGCCCGCTGCCGCCAATGTTTCGATCCACACCTTAGTCAGTTGAGAGAACAGGAAGAAGAGAGCGTCTCGGGCAAGTAGACTCTCGTGGTTACTTCATTCTTACGGAGTTGCGAGCAGCAGAGAGACGCGATTGTGATCCGGGTCGACCCGAGATTGCCAGGAGTCCACCGCCATGAGCACTGAGCGTCCGATGGAGCACGATCTGCTCTTCGATTTTCTTCGGATCGTCGAGGCGGCTGCGATCGCCGCCGCCCGAATGATGGGACAGGGTGCCCGCAAGCACGCTGACCACGTCGCGGTCGAAACGATGCGGTCTGTCATGGAGACCGTCCCCATGGACGGGACGATCGTCATCGGTGAGGGTGAGCGCGATGAAGCGCCGATGCTCTACATCGGTGAGCGCGTCGGGATGGGCGCAAACGACGAGCCTGGAAGCCGGTTTACGCAGGTTGATATCGCCGTCGATCCGCTCGAAGGCACCAATCTTTGTGCGACTGGCGCGCCAAATTCCATTGCGGTTCTGGCAGCGGCCGAGCGCGGCGGCCTGCTCCACGCTCCCGACATGTATATGAACAAGATCGTCGTCGGGCCCTCGGTCAAGGGCGCGGTCGACCTTGACGCACCAGTCCGGGACAACCTTAAAGGGATCGCCAAGAGACTCAATCGTGACGTTTCGGATCTGACGATCATCGTTCTCGATCGCCCGCGCCACGAGAAGTTGATCGCGGACATCCGCCAGGCCGGAGCTCGCATTCGGCTGATCACCGATGGGGACCTTTCAGCTGGCATCTCAGCCGCCGTCGCGGGGTCGGGCGTGCACGCGCTTATGGGGATCGGCGGCGCACCGGAGGGGGTTATCACCGCCGCCGCGATGAAGTGTCTCAACGGCGAGATTCAATCGCGCTTCGTTCTCAAAGAGCAACTAGAGCAACCCGAGGATCGCGAGAAGCTCCCGGATGGACTCGTCGAGCGGATGAAGCGCATGGGAATCTCCGATCCCAGTCGAGTCTATGATACAAATGAGCTGGCTCCCGGGCGCAAGATCATCTTTGCGGCGTGTGGTGTGACTGACGGGACGATTCTTCGCGGCGTCCGGTTCTTTGGTTCAGGCAAGCGCACGCAGTCGTTGGTCATGACGACGGAGACGAGACACGTCCGCTTTGTCGATACCGTACACGTCGAGGGTGGCCCCGACTCGTTTGTTCGGTTTGATCGCTTCTGAACAATATGTCGAGAGCTTATTGGGACCGCGCAACTGCCGTCTTCGTTGGGACGTTGCTGATTGCTCTGTTCATGTTGGGGCTGATTCTAAGCGCTCCCTGGCTTGTCGTTCGCGGACACCCAATGGCGGGTGCGATTGTCTATCAGGTGTTTGCTCCACTCTGTCATCAGATGCCGAAGAGGTCGTTCCACCTCGAGGGACTGCCGCTCGCTGTCTGTGCGCGCTGCGCTGGGGTCTACGCTGGTTCTGTGCTCGGGCTGCTTGTCTATCCGCTGTGGCGGAGAATCGACAATCAGAGCATGCCTCACCGGCTCTGGCTACTCCCGGCGCTGGCGCCGATGGCGATTGATGCGGTCGGTGGCGCCCTTGGGCTTGTTCAGGGCACGAATTTGTTGCGCGCCGCGACAGGAGCTTTTTCGGGCGCCGTAATTGCCTGGTTCATATTGCCCGGATTGGTTTCAATCTGCGGGACGTGGGCGACGGGAGTGTCCCGTCATTCCAGCGCGTAGGGCCGGGTAGAGAGTCGGTCTGTTTTTCCAGGCGGAATTTTTCAGGTGGAGGGTGACTCTCAATGAATGAAATGGAATGGAAGAAACCGGCACTGATTGGCGGCCTCATCGTCGCGCTGCCCTCTCTGATTCCGTTTGTCAGCTATGCGAACTTCTGTCTTTGCCTTTGGGCCTGGGTAGGTGGAATTGTCGCCGCGAAGATGCTTGCGGATCGTTCGAAGCGCAAGTTGTCCTTTGGTGATGGCGCGAGGATCGGTCTCATGGCCGGTTTGATTGGTGGAGTGATCTATCTCATCATCAGCGCTCCGCTGATGGCCTGGCAGATGGATAAGATGATGGAGCGATTTGCTTCGACGCCCAACTTCCCGGGGGAGTGGGCAAACACTTTTCTTGAGGTTCAGCAGAACTTCGCGTTACGTGTTGGCATTGCACTCCTGAGCAGTCTCATCGCGTCGCTCCTCATGACGGGATTCACCGTGCTCGGCGGGATGCTTGGAGTCGCCATCTTCGAGAAGCGCAAAGGCGAGAACACACCGCCGCCGGATTATCCGTCGCAAAACCCGGGAGGCGGCTGGCCAAAAGCCTGATCAGCTGCAAGTATGCTGAAGATTCTCAATGTCGTCGGCGCGCGGCCGAACTTCATGAAGATCGCGCCGATCGTTGCTGAGATAGCACGTCGTCCCGCTCGGCTGTCGCAGATGCTCGTCCATACCGGTCAGCACTACGACGATGCCATGTCTGACTCCTTCTTCCGTGATCTCAGTCTCCCTGCGCCCGACCTCAATCTCGAGGTTGGCTCTGGGACTCACGCGGAGCAGACCGCGCGCGTCATGCTGGCGTTCGAGCCGGTCTTGCTCGACGTCCGTCCCGACTGGGTGGTCGTCGTCGGTGATGTCAACTCGACACTTGCCTGTGCGCTTGTCGCTGCCAAACTCGGCTGTCGCGTTGCTCACGTCGAAGCCGGGTTGCGGAGCTTCGACTGGACGATGCCTGAAGAGATCAATCGCATCCTGACCGACAGAATATCTAATCTGCTGCTCACACCCGGCGCAGGCGCCGATCAGAATCTCAAGGCTGAAGGTATCGATCCCGGGAGGATCGTTCGCGTCGGCAACGTCATGATCGACACCCTCTTCGGGCAACTTGAGCAAGCCTCGCCGGCAATGCTGGATCGATTGCAGCTCAAACCTCGGACCTTCGCCGTTGCCACGCTCCATCGCCCTTCGAATGTCGATGACGCCGAGACCCTCGCTGGGATCATGGCAGCCCTTGGCGTGATCGCAGAACAGTTGCCGGTGATATTCCCTGCGCATCCGAGAACTCTCGCGAGACTAGACCAGTTCCGGATCGACATTCCGGCCGGAGTCGAGGTTATCGAGCCGCTTGGATATTGTCAGTTCCTCGGCCTTTGGAGCCAGTCGCGCCTGGTGCTCACGGACTCGGGAGGGTTGCAGGAAGAGACGACCGCCCTCGGGATTCCATGCCTCACGTTGCGCGAGAATACGGAACGTCCAGTGACCGTGACTGAAGGAACGAATCAACTGGTTGGCCCCGACCGAAACCGGATTGTCGCAGGGGCGAAGATCGCGCTGCAAAGCGAGGTAAAGACTGGTCGCATCCCGGAGTTGTGGGATGGTCGGGCCGCTCAGCGCATCGTCAATGCCCTCGATGAGGCGGCCCCGAACCGGTAAAGCCGCGAGCGCGGAGCCCCAACGCAATTTCTAACTTGATGACGATTGGCCCTCCCATAACGACAAGTGAAGAGACCACTCGCGAGGCGACGGTTCTCGGCAAAGTCCGATCCTCGTGGATCACCTGCCGTTCTGATTGTCTCTGCCTCGCGATCATCCTCCTCTTTTTCGTGGTCTTCTTCTGGAGGATTCCGCTCCGCGGCGAACTACCGCTGATCGGCGATCCGATGGCCTATTCCTATCCAATGCGGGTCGTTGCCTGGGACATGATTCGCAGTGGATCCCTGCCGCTTTGGACTCCCTTCATCTTCTCGGGCTACCCGCTCCTCTCGATGGCACAACTTGGTCTGGGGTACCCGCTGACCTGGGTCTATCTCTTCTTACCAGGTCATTGGGCAGAGACGCTCTATGTCATCGCACCATTTCTTCTTGCGCCAGCATTTCTCTATGCGTATGTCAGGACACTGGGTCGCAGTCGCACGGCCGCACTGCTGGCGGGATTGAGCTTCGCGTACGGCGGGATGATGGGGAGCAAGCTCTCGAACGGGATGCTCCCAAACGCGGTCATGTGGCTACCGCTCTTGCTGATCGCGATCGAGCGATCGCGCCGCGGCCGATTTCTTCTCTGTCTGGTGGGTGGCGCGACTGCTTATTCGATGTCGGTGCTGACCGGGATTGGGCAGGGCATTGTCATGACCGGCCTGATCGCCGGTGGCTACGCCGTTTTCGTTGCGGCTACAGACTTGAGGCAGGAGCGCTGGGGGGTATTGCGCCCGATCGGGGTTGCGGCCGGCGCGGCGATTCTCGCTCTGGGAGTAGCATCGTTTCAGATCTTTGAGAGCTGGCCGGTTGTCCGTTTGAGTGTCCGGAGCGAGTTGACATACGAGATCTTTGGTCAACTCTCGCTCCCGATCTGGCGGGCTTTTCTGGCACTTTGGATACCGATCTATTATCACATCGAATCGGCACCTTATCTGCCACCGCTGGTGCTCGGCTTGGCGATTGTTGGTGTGGTGACAGCGCTCAGAAAGCCAGGCGCGAATCATCAGGCTCTCTTTTGGGTCGTGGTGGCAGTGATTTCGGCGGTCTTGATTCCAGGCACATACACTCCGATTTATCGACTTCTTTATCAGATTCCGATCCTCAATAAGTTCCGGGGTGCGTCACGGCATTCCTTTGGCTGGACACTTGGACTGAGCATCCTCGGCGCCTACGGTTGGGACGCCTTGTCCATTCTTCGAGCGCGTCTTGCGATGCCGCGTCGGGAGAGTCTGATCGCCGTCGGAATGTCAGTAAGTGCCGCGCTCAGTCTCCTCGTGGCGTGGTTGTGGATGCGCGACGTCGCGGTGCGCGTTCCGATTCTTTCGGAAGCTGCTCTCAGCGAGGCAACGAGAAGCTATTGGCTGTTCAAGGTCGCCTTTGTCATTCTGACATCGATCGGCCTCTGGTGTATCTGGAGGATGCGTTGCTCGAGTGTGCGCGACCTTCTGCTCGCCGGATGTCTGTCGTGGATGTGCTTCGTTGAGCCCTCCCTATTCATGGTTTATTCGTGGTCCTATCCCGCGATTCCCGGGTCGTGGTTTGAGGCTGTCCGGCCGCCGACAAGATTCCTCAAGGAGTACGCAACGGGGCTCGAAAGGATATATCTGCGCGTTGTCGGATTTGACGCGAGAGATCTGGAACCGCGGAATCTCGACTTTCTCAATCTCGCTGCGCGCCACAAACTGCAGAACATCGCTGGTTATGAACCCCTCATTCTCCAGCGCTACAGCAGTGCTCTGGGAGATGTCTGGTTGGATGGCGTTCGTGGCAAGCTCGCTTCGCCGGCCGATTTTTCGCTTTTTGACCCGAGGAGTCATGTGCTCGATCTGCTCAGCACCTCGGTTGTTGTCGGGTATTCCAATCTGGAAGTCAGTCTGCCGAGTACCATCGAAAAGGAAGGCGTCAGGTTCGCCGCCAGCGATTTCCCGCGAGACCGCAGCACGCGGTTGAGCGCGATTGTGGCTGAAGGCGATACGCTGGCAATTGTCAGTCTCCTTAGCCATTCGACCGCGGTCGCAGATGGAACACCGGTCGCAAGACTGACCATCCGGGCGCTTGACGGCAGAACAATCGAACGAGAGCTTCTCGCGGGTCGGGATACCTCCGAATGGGCGCACGAGCGGCCGGAAGTGTTGCGTCGCGTTCGGCACCGGCTGGCACCGGTCTTTGACAAGTATCCAGGGGATGCAAACGGCAGCTTTGACGCCTACCAGTTTCTCTCTCGCATACCGCTGGGTGAGAGGGTGGACCTTGATCGCATTGAAATCTCCGAACTCATTCCGGGCGTCCCCGTGACCGTAGTCAAGGCGACGATGGTTGGCGAGGATGGGCGCAAATCGACTCCCCTGATCGGTCTCAAACCCGATGAAGGGCCGAGCGAGTTCGGGTGGCTGCGCGATGGCGCGCGCTGGGAGAAGGTGTACGATCGCGATGAAGTGCTGATGCTCAAGAATAAACGAGCTCTTCCGCGAGCCTGGCTCGTTGGTTCAGCCAGAGTCGTTTCAGACGGAGAGGCACTTCGTCAGATACGTGGTCTCGAGGCAAACGCGTTCAATCCTCGAGAGACGGTTTTACTCGAGAACACACCTCCCGAACTCGGTTCACTTCCTGGCGCGAGTCTTCCCGCTCAGGCCTCGGCTCGGGTCACACGGTTCGCGGCCAATCAGCTGACCATCGACACAGAGTGCGCGACCGCGGCCATCCTCGTCAGCAGCGAGATCAACTATCCCGGGTGGGAGGCGACCGTGGATGGACAAGCCACCAACATCTACACCGCCAACTACCTGCTTCGAGCGATTCCGCTGGGGCCGGGTGTCCACCGCGTCGAGATGCGCTACCGCGCACCCGGTGCGCGTCGTGGAGCCCTGATTTCGATTTGCACGATACTGCTTCTTGGTGGCATGTTGCTCTCTTCGCGGAGGAGACGAAAGAAAGGGTAGAGATTGTGAGAATAACGCGGGTCTATACGAAGACAGGTGATGGCGGAGAGACTTCTCTGGTAGACGGATCGCGAGTGAGCAAGGACGCACTTCGCGTTGCTGCGTTTGGAGATGTCGATGAGCTGAACTCCGTCTTGGGGCTGGCGCGCGCATGGAACGACGAGCCGGAAATTCAGTCGATCCTCGAAATGCTGCAGAATGATCTCTTCACGGTTGGCGCCGACCTGGCGACGCCCATGGGAATGGCCGTGCCTCGCGTTGACGAGGAACGGGTGAAAAAGCTGGAAGGCCTGATTGATCGCCTGCTTGAAGAGCTTGAACCGCTCAAAGAGTTCATTCTTCCGAGCGGGACGCAGGTTGGAGCTGGACTGCATTTGGCGCGCTCAGTTGCCCGTCGCGCTGAGCGGTTAGTCGTCACCCTTGCCAGAATCGAGGACACGAATCCGGCCGTGCTGCGCTATCTCAATCGACTCTCAGATCTGTTGTTTGTCATGGCGAGAGTTGCCAACCACCGTTCCGGAGTCAAGGAGACGGCGGCCGATTTCAGCGCGAGGAAGAAATAGGCTCGATCATATCGCCCAGCAGCGGCTCAAGTCGCTGCGCCCCTCGGCCACATCTGCGGTAAAAGAGGTCGGGGCGCGACTCACTCTGCGTACTAACTAGTTCTATGTAACAGGGATTTCACTAGCACTTGAACCACAGAGACACGGAGACA
>JANNRD010000161.1:0-4562 GCA_031401095.1 Acidobacteriota bacterium | reverse complement strand
GTACGGTCATTATGGACGGCAAGCCCGTCTACTCGTGTTCCGTCCTCGCGATTGATGCCCAGGGCAAGAAGGTGACGACCGTCGAGGGCCTGGTTGTGGACGGCAAGTTGCACCCGGTTCAGCAGGCATTCGTCGACAATGATGCACAACAGTGCGGTTTCTGTACGCCGGGCTTTGTTGTCGCCTGCAAGGCGTTTCTCGATAAAAATCCGAAACCGACACCGGAACAGGTCGAGCGCGGGCTCGGCGGCAATCTTTGCCGGTGTGGGACCTACATGGGTATTCGCGCCGCTGTTGCTCAAGCAGCGCAAATGCAGGAGAGAGGAGGCCGTCGCAATGGCTGAATACAAATGGCCCGAAGCCGGCAAACGGTCACTCATCGGAAAACGAATCTCACGAGTGGACGGCCCTGACAAGGTTTCGGGGAGGGCGAAGTACACCTTTGACCTCAATCGTCCGGGGATGCTCTATGGCAAGATCGTCCGATCGCCATACGCCCACGCTCGCATTGTGAGCATCGACACCAGTGCTGCCGAGAAGATGCCCGGCGTCAAGGCCGTCAAGATCATTCAGGGACCAGGAACCGAGATTCAATGGGCCGGGGATGAGGTCCTGACGATTGTCGCGGTTGACGAAGGAAGTGCGGAGGACGCTGCGCGGGCTGTCAAGATTCAATACGAGCGTCTTCCCCACGTCGTCATCGAGAGCGATCTCCAGAAGGTTCCGGCCGATCGTCGCACGCCGACTGCCGACACAGTCCTCGGTGATCCCGATAAAGCATTTGCTGACGCCGAAGTGACGGTCGAAGGCGTCTACGGCAATGCCGTCATCACGCATTGCTGTCTTGAATCGCACGGTCAGATTGCGGAATGGACGGACGCGAACAACGTTCTTCTTCACGCTTCAACGCAGGGTGTTTCGGCGGTTGGCGGGCAATTGGCACGAGCGCTGAAGATCCCTGCGGGCAATGTCGTCTTGAAGATGGACCATGTCGGAGGCGGGTTTGGAAGCAAGTTCAACATTGACCGATGGGGTGTCGAGTGCGCTGAAGTGTCGAAGCTTGTTGCTGGAAAGCCGGTCAAGATGATGCTTGAGCGGGATGCCGAGTTGACGGTTGCCGGCACGCGCCCGTCGATATTCTCGAAGGTCAAGGTCGGCGCGAAGAAGGATGGGACGATCACCGCCTGGCAGTCCGAGACATGGGGCACCGGCGGACAGGGCGGCTTTGGGACGCTGCCTATTCCGTACGTCTGGACGATTCCAAATCAGCGGAAGAAGCAGGTCACAGTCGCGACCAATACGGGGCCTTCGCGCGCATGGCGCGCACCGAATCATCCTCAGTGCGCCTTGATCACCATGTCGGCACTTGAGGATCTGGCTGCGGCGCTGAAGATGGATCCGCTCGACGTCTTCCTCAAGAACATTCAGCTGACGGGCGTCCGTGCCAATGTTTACCGCGATGAGTTGATGAAGGCCAGTGAGCTGATCGAATGGAAGAAGAACTGGCACCCGCGCGGGGATGTGGCGCGCGGTCCCGTCAAACGCGGGCTCGGGCTTTCGATACATACCTGGGGAGGGACGCCACACGCCAGCGATTGCGACTTGACGATTCACCCGGATGGCTCGGTTGAGGTCAAGATGGGCACCCAGGACCTCGGCACAGGGACCCGCACTGTGATTGGCATCGTTGCGGCCGAGACCCTTGGCCTTCCTTTTGAGGGCGTCAAGGTCTTGATCGGTGACAATCGCTATCCGGCATCTGGTTCATCGGGTGGCTCGACGACGGTCGGGGGTATCAGCTCGTCGACGCGCCGCGCCTCGGTTGATGCAGTCAACCAGCTGTTTGAAAAGGTGGCGCCCGCGATGAACGCCCAGCCGAAGGATCTTGAAGCGGTGGGCGGTAAGATTCAGGTAGCAGGTGATGCTTCTCGGTCGATGACCTGGAAGCAGGCTTGCGCCAAGCTTGGAACTCAGCCGATCACGGTTCGCGGCAAACAGCCGGGGCTCGGAGGTGGACCTGTCCTCGCCAGTGGTGGTGTTGGCGGCGTCCAGATGGCTGATGTCTCAGTTGACGTCGAAACTGGCATTGTCAAGATCAACCGCGTTGTGGCAGTGCAGGATTGTGGTCTGATCATCGATCTCAAGACGGCTGAGAGCCAGGTCTACGGGGCGTTGATCATGGGAGTTTGCTACGCGCTCTATGAAGAGCGGATCATGGACCGACACACTGGTCGAGTGCTCAATCCGAATATGGAGTTCTACAAGCTCGCCGGGATCGGTGACGTTGGCAAGCTGGAGGTTCATATGATGACAGGACCCGGATACGACGAGCGGGGAGTCATTGGCCTTGGAGAACCGCCAACGATATCACCGGGTGCGGCGATCTCAAACGCCGTCGCAAACGCCATTGGCGTGCGTGTCGGGACTCTGCCGTTGACTCCCGACAAGGTGCTTGCGGCTCTGGCTTCAAAAGGGGGGTCGAATGCAAAAGTTTGAGCTTGCCAATCCGACGACAACGGCACAGGCGGTGTCCTTGCTTGGAGAAAAATGGGGTGATGTCGAAGTGCTCGCCGGGGGCACCGACCTGCTCAGCCTCATGAAGGACTTCATCGTCACTCCAAAACGACTGGTCAATCTCAAAGAGATCAAGACTCTCGGTGGGATTCGTTACGGTGAAACCGGTCTGCGTCTTGGAGCGCTGGCGACTTTCGAGGAGGTTCTCGAGAGCGTTTCGGTCCGCCGCAGCTACCCTGCCCTTCGTCAGGCGGTCGAGGGTGTGACGAGTCCGCAGATCCGCGCCATGGGAACGGTGGGCGGCGATATCTGCCAACGCCCGCGATGCTGGTACTTCCGAGGCGGCAACGGGCTGTTTGGAACGGATGAGCGTGGGCAGTCTTTGGTTGTCGACGGGGACAATCGGTACCACGCAATCCTTGGTAACGGCGGGCCAGCGTATTTCGTCAATCCCTCGAGCCTTGCTCCGGCGTTTGTCAGTCTCGGAGCGAAGATCAGGATTGAGGGGCCAAAGGGGGCGCGTACCATCGGAGCCGAGGAGTTCTTTGTCATTCCAAAAACGGATACCGAACGGGAGTATGCTCTCGCGCCCAACGAGATCGTCACGGAGGTTCTCATCCCGGCACCGGGAGCGATGAAGAGTGCGACGTATGAAGTGCGTCAAAGGGAGGCCCTTGACTGGCCTCTGGCGGCGGCCTCGGTGGTGCTGAGAATGAGTGGAACAACCGTTCGATCTGCGCGGATCACACTCGGTCACGTCGCGCCGGTGCCCTGGCGGGCGCGCGCAGCCGAGGAAGCGATCGTCGGCAAGACAATCAATGAACAAACGGCCGCGCTCATCGGCGAGGCCGCGGTATCGGGGGCGAAACCGCTCAGCGGAAATTCGTACAAGGTGCAACTGGCAAGAGTTGCGGTGAAGCGTGCTATTCTAGAGGCTGTCAGTTGACGAGAGAGGGGGATTGATCGAGATGATGACCGAAGAAGAACGTTATGAGACGAATCGCCCGAATCTCTGCTCGCTGCTGAGTTGGAAGGGAATGTACATCTGGGCCGAACGCGATCCGACGGTCGGGCCGACCAGCGACGGGATGTTCTGGTGTCAGCACACGCACAACTGTCTCGGTCCCGATGGCAAACTGGCGGAGCCGTCGCACTGCGACTCGAGCAATCGGAAATGCCATGTCCTGGAGTAGTTTTCAAAGGAGCGAATGAGGTATGCGTCGAATAATATCGATCCTCGCGGTCTCAGTCAGTCTGCTCGGGTTGAGCGCGGTTAGCCAGGCACAACAGATTTATGGCGACTATGTCGAGACCCGGAGCGCCGATGTCTACACCGGGGCCTGCTTCGCTAACTCTGAGATGGGACTCCTTGGCGATCAGGCGATTCTGGCCTGGCGGATCAGTAAGGGAACCTGGAATGGGGTTCGCCTGGATGGGATGAGCGTGGTCGGTGTCGCGAAGGCTTCAGGCACCATCGGCGACGAATATCACAGTGCCTATCCCGCTAAAGCGGTTTTGATCCTCGATGATCGAGCGACTTCAGAACAGCGTGTCGCGCTCAAGGCATTTGCGCAGTCGATGGCGGGTGAGCTCTTCGATGAGATCGTTCGAGTCGATTCCGCACCAATCAGCCTCGACATCGAATACTTCGGGGAGCACCCGAGCTCGGCAGTGGTGGTGGCTGGAGAACTGGCCGGTATTCGTGCGCGTCTGCTGACGGATAAGGACCACTATTGCGGTAACGAGGATATTCAGTATCGCCCGATGGCTCCGACGGGTCACGCCATGGCTGGTGTCGCAACGCTTGACCAGTTTCGTGGCGATGGACTCGGAGTCCAGTGGACGCTTCGCAATAAGAGGAGCGCCTACATTGGCACCTTCGTCCGGTAATAGAAACTGAAGCTCGTGAAAGAACGCAAAGCCGCAGGGAAAGGTCATGCTCTTTCTGTGTCTTTGCGTCTTTTATTGCCTTCTTTTGTTGAATGACTATGTTTCGAGTGTCAGCGTTTGCTTTACTCCTGTCGCTTGTGTTTGGCGCGCAGAGCGGC
>JANNRD010000160.1:0-10633 GCA_031401095.1 Acidobacteriota bacterium | reverse complement strand
AAGGCGATCGCGAGTTACGAACGGACTCTGATCGCGGGCGATTCCGTCTTCGATCGATTCATCGCTGGAGAACAGTCTTCGATCGGGGATGCGGCAAAACGTGGCTTCACGCTCTTTCGCGGTAAAGGTCGTTGCTCGCGTTGCCATACGTTCAGCGACCAGATGCCCTTATTCTCCGACTTCGCCTATCACAATACCGGTGTCGCGGCCCGTCATCCGAATTTCGATCGTCTCTCTCGTTCTGCGTATGAGGTTGCGGGCACACCCGACGTCGTCCGCAGCGTCGATCAACTGCGAACCGAGCTTGGTGGCGATGAACTGGGTCGAATGCTGTTTAGTTATCAGATATTCGATCTCGGCGCGTTTCGCACACCCTCGCTACGGAACGTCGCGCTGACTGCGCCGTATTTTCACGATGGGAGTGCGCGGACGCTGGCAGACGTCGTCACCTTCTATAATGAGGGCGGAAAGCCAAACCTCAATCGCGAGTGGGACCTCAATCCGTTGGCGTTGAGCGAAGGTGAGCAGCGTGACCTCGTGGCCTTCCTCGAGACATTGACTGGGCGCCTTCCTCGTACAGAACAACCACAGAGACACTGAGAAGGAAGAGGCTCACGCGAAGACGCGATGGGGATGGTCACGTTCTTCGGGTGTTCGGGTGAGCCTCTTCCCTCCCAGTCGCGGTTCGGTCAACTTCCTGATCGTGCAAAGCGTCGTCGCAAAGCACCGCTCAGCTGAGCAAGCTCGCGGACGCGAAGCATGCGCGCAGCGACCACGAAGACTGCGACTCCGATCGCTATCGCGATCCCGACGTTCGCCAATCGCGCGAGCAGCGAACTCTCCCCGAAGCGGGCGGTCGTCCAGATAACTGCGAGATGACAGACAAGACCCATGAGGATCGATGCCCCGGTGACCTTGAAAAAGGTCGACGCCATCGCCGTCCCTTCGATACCCGATAGCCTTCGCCGCATGAAGAAGAGGAGGAGAGTGAAGTTTGCGATAGCAACCGCCGAGACCGACATCGCCAGCCCGCGGTGGCCGAGACCGAACCTGTTTATCGAAAGACTTGCAACCAGGTAGTTAGTCAGGATCGAGAGGACGCTCGCGATCATCGGAATCCGCGTCTCGTTAATGGCATAGAACGCGGGCGCGAGGACGCGGATGGCAGAATAGGCCGTCAAGCCGAGAGCGTAGAACTGCAGCGCGACTGCAGCCTGCGCTGTATCGGTTGCTGTGAATGGTCCGCGCTCGTAGATCAGGGCGATGATGGGTCGACTAAGAACGATCAACCCAACCGCTGATGGGATCGTCAGCAGAAACGTCAGACGGATGGAGGACGAGATGGTCTTGCGGAACTCTGCCAGATTCTCTCGTGCGGCGGCGCGTGAGGCGACCGGAAGCGTGGCCGTCGAGATCGCGACACCGAAGACTCCAATGGGAAACTGCATGAGGCGAAAGGCATAGTTGAGCCACGAGACGGGACCGACACCGAGCCCCGACGCAAACTTGGTGTTGACGAAGACATTGACCTGAAGTGCTGCGACACCGATGATTGCCGGTGTCATCAATCGCATGACCTGCCGCACGCCTTCATCACGGAAGCTAAGGACCGGCTGCCATCGATATCCGACAGACCGCAGGCTTGGAACCTGGATCAGCCACTGGAGCATGCCGCCGATCAAGGTCCCGATCGCCATCCCGATGATCGCGCGCGCAGCTGCTGGCGGGTCTGGCGTTGTTTCGTAACCTCTCATCAGTCCGGATGTGATCCCGCCAATGTATTCAGGTGCGAAAGCGTATGCAAAGGCGAGGCCCCCGATGATCGAACCGACATTAAACATAGTTGACGCGGACGCGGGGACACCAAACCGATCCTTTGTGTTGAGCACTCCCATCGCGACGGCCGCGAGCGAGACCATCAACAGAAATGGAAACATGATGCGTGTCATCCGCACCGCAAGGTGGAAGGTCATCTCGGCGCCGGCAGGTTGAGCGAGCGCCCTGGATGGCTCGATCAGCAGATGGACGACCTCCGGAGCGAAGACAATTCCGGCAATGACGATGGGAAGCAGAACCGCGATCAGCCCGTTGCTGACAAGATTCGCAAGCCGCCACGCAGCCTCTTCACCACGAGTCACCAGCGTCTTTGAGAACGTCGTCACGAAAGCCGCCGAAAGAGCGCCTTCAGCAAACAGATCTCGCAGGAGATTTGGTACGCGAAACGCAATGAAGAATGCGTCCGTGGCAAAGCCCGCGCCAAAGTAAGAAGCAAAGACAACCTCGCGCACCAATCCAAGGACGCGGCTGCCCATGACGGCGAGACTGACGATACCGGCAGAACGCGCGACGCTTGGCGAGGATTGAACTGCTCTGGCTGGAGGAAGCTGATTGCTGGGAACGGGAGATGTCACGCCCGGAGCTGATTCGGATTGCGACTCCTCTTTTTCGCTGTTGCTCATCTCAGAAATTTCAACGTCCGTACTCAGCGCCAGATAGACGAGAGTAGCCCTGGCGGTTGGCCTGAATCAGCAGCAGCAAGATGGCCTTCTGAGTATGCAGGCGATTTTCGGCCTGATCGTACACGATTGAATGCTTGCCGTCGATGACCGCCGCATCAACCTCATCACCGCGATGGGCGGGAAGGCAATGCATGACAAAAGCACGCGGGCGTGCCGCTGACATTAGTTTCTTTGTGACGCGGAACGGGGAGAATATCTCGCGGCGCCGCTCCGTCTCCGCCTCGAAACCCATCGATGCCCAGACATCGGTATAGACAGCCTGCGCTCCGGCAACGGCATCGTACGGATCCTCGACGACATCGATCCTGGCACCCGTCACGCGGGCCTGCTTTCGGGCAACGCGCAGCACCTCCGCGCTCGGCCCGTAGCCTCGTGGGGAACCGATCGTCAGTTTCGCCCCGATCTTCGCGGCCCCGAAGATGAGGGAATGACATGTGTTGTTGCCATCTCCAACGTAGGCGATGTGAAAGCCTCTGAGATCGCTGCCGACTCTCTCGCGAAGGGTAAAATAATCGGTCAAGCCCTGGCACGGGTGCGAAAACTCCGAGAGTCCGTTGATGACGGGGACTGAAGCGTGCGCCGCGAATTCAATGACAGTCTCGTGGCTATAAGTGCGTGCGACGATCGCATCGACCCATCGCTCGAGATTGAGCGCCATATCTTTGACGGATTCGCGCTCTCCGAGACGGACGTTCTGATGGTCGAGAAAGACGCACGAGGCACCCATCTGCGTGGCGCCGAGGTCAAAAGTGACGCGCGTGCGAAGGCTGGGCTTCTCAAAAATCAATGCGACACTGTGACCGGAAAGTGCCTCCCTGAAGTCCATCGGTCGAGTCTTCACCTTCTCAGTCGTCGAGAAGATCTTCTCGATCTCACGAGATGTCAGATCACTAATCGAAATCAAATCCTTGAAAGCCAAGACAGCCTCCTCTAAGCCAAATGTGGAAAGCCGCAATTATAGGTATTGCCTTGCCGCTCAGCAATGACCCGAAGCGAGAGGAGTCACGCGAACGACGCGAAGAACGCGAAAAGACGCAGAGATCCAGAACCGGTGTTTGTCAGGGTGCTTGACGATTCATACATCTTCTGAGCTTTATTCCCCTTCGCGTCTTTTCGCGTTCTTCGCGTCGTTCGCGTGAGTCTTCTGCCCTCCTGTGGCACAATGCCGCATCCATGCAGCTTGCCGACCTTCTTGATCTTTCGCTTGTTGGCCGAGCGACCGCCGCCGCGGTGGAGTATGAACTTGAGGACGGCGCGATCGCGCGGCTCAGCTTTGGCGACCTCAGGCTTCGCAGCGATCGCATGGCGCGACTGCTGCTTGCGCAGGGCATTGATCGAGGAGACCGGATCGCCTTCCACCTGCCCAATCGCATCGAGTTTATTGACCTCTTTCTGGCATGCATCAGGCTGGGCATCATCGCAGTTCCGATCAATGTTCTCTATCGTGAACGTGAAATCGGCCACATCCTCAGAGATGCAGAGCCAAAATTGATTGTCACCACGAAAGACCTGGCTCCACTCCTGGTGGGTGAAGCAGGCGGGTGGCCGGTCGTCGACATCGAGAACTTCGTCTCGGGAATCTCCGTGGGCGAGGAGATACCAGTGCGAACCGCCATCGATGGGGATGCGCCCGCGGCCATTGTCTACACCTCAGGTACGACCGGCCTCTCAAAGGGTGCGATTCTGACGCACAACAACTTCGCAGTGAACACCGTCAATCTGCTCGCCTGCTGGCGTATCACGAGCGACGACCGGTACCTTGCGGTCCTGCCGCTCTTTCATGTTCACGGCCTCGGCAACGGCGTACTTTCCTGGCTCGCAAGCGGGTGTCTCATGCGCCTTGCGCCGCGGTTCGAGATCGCACGCGCACCAGAGCTTTTCGAATCATTCAGGCCCACTCTCTTCTTCGGAGTGCCAACGATCTACGTCCGGCTGCTCGAATTTCCAGACGAACTGGCGCGTCGCATAGGGGCGCGGACACGACTGTTTGTGTCGGGTTCAGCCCCGCTTCCCGCTCACATCCTTGCTGCCTTCCGCGAGAAGTTCGGCCATACGATTCTCGAGCGCTATGGAATGAGTGAGACGCTCATGAATATGAGCAATCCTTATCAGGGAGAAAGGCGAGCGGGCTCGGTTGGTCTGCCGATGCCAGGTGTCTCAGTCAGGCTCATCGATCCGGTAATGCGTCCCGTCGCGGAGGGCGAGGTCGGCGAGGTTTGTGTCCGTGGAAGCAACGTCTTCAGTGGCTATTGGCGAAGGCCGGACGCGACGGCGGATGCTTTCGATAATGGTTGGTTTCGCACGGGTGATCTTGCTGACCGGTCCGCAGATGGCTACTACACGTTGCGTGGTCGCCGGACCGAGTTGATCATTTCTGGAGGCTTCAACATTTATCCGCGTGAGATCGAGGACTTGCTTCTCGAGCAGCCTGGAGTGAGAGAGGCAGCGGTCTGTGGGGTGCCTGATGAGCGGCGAGGCGAGGTGCCGGTGGCGTATATCGTCTCGGACGATTCTTTTGACTCAGTGGTTCTTGAAGCGGCCTGTCGGCTGGGTCTGGCATCGTACAAGGTACCGCGTGCCTTTGTCCGGGTCGACGCGCTGCCGCGGACGGCACTTGGGAAAATTCAGAAGAAGTTACTTCCGCCGATAGACCCTCTCTGAACCCAGCGCGTCAAGCAAGGCTTCTTAGTCTTCGAATGATCTGGGGACAGACGAGAAGAGCAAACAACGGACTGTACTGAAGAGGACAAAGAGACTCTCGCATGGCAGAAAGAGATGATCCTCGATTTGGTGGAAGGTCTGTCGTTCGCAAACTACGAATACGGCTTGGTCCGGAGAGCGTGCTCTGGGATTCAACTCTGGCAGTTGCGTCAGGCCTGCTCCTGCTCGTTTCGTTTCCGCCGTTTGCGATGGAGTATTGCGCCTGGATAGCACTCGCGCCTTTGCTTTACACGGTGACGCGAGGGATCGGGATGTGGCGAGCCTTCTGGTTGGGTTGGCTCGCCGGGGTTGTCTTCACCTTCTTTGCCGAGAATTGGATCGCGCATTCAATGACACACTTCGGCGGGTTGCTGACGGTGATCGCGTATGCGGTTGCCTTTCTCTTTGCTTCAGTGCTCGCCTTCTTCCCCGCGGTCTTTGCCGTCGCGGTGTCGCAACTGTCGCGGAGCCTTGGGGCGCTCGGCGTTGCCGTTGCGCCGGTGGTGTGGGTCGCGAGTGAGTGGCTCCGCCAACTCGTCACGGGCGTGACGTGGAACATGCTTGGCATCTCACAGGTGCAGAACTTCAGCATCGCCAGGCTCTCGCAGTATGGCGGTGCCTACATCATCAGCTTCGAGCTGGCGGCGGCGGCCACTCTCCTGGTGTTACTTGCCAGAGGTCGCGAGCGAATGACTCGTCAGATTGGCGCCGGGCTGATACTGATGATGCTTCTGCCAGCCCTGCTTCCTGCTGCCGGTCGCGCTGACGCTGGCGCTGACTCCGCGACGCAGGCTGCAAGAGCGGGGATTCCGGTAAAGGTGATTGGCGTACAGCCGGATATCCCGCTTGCCAGCTCAAGTACGCCGGACGGTTTCGACAGGAGCTTCGAGCAAGTTCGCGCGCTGACGCTCGATGGTGTTCGTCGCCTGTCGGGTGGCAAACCCGATTTGATTGTCTGGGCAGAGTCACCGCTAGCGCTCTTCTTCGAGAATGATCCGACGGTGCGAGAGCGGGTCGAGGGAGTGGCGAGGGAGGCTGGTGCGCACATCATCGCGAACACGATCACGCGCGAGGGGGAGCGGTATTTCAATAGCGTGCACATCGTAGATCCTCGGCCGGGTGAGTCGAAGAGAGGGGCGGCTTTCAAGAGATATGACAAGATTCGCCTTGTGCCGTTCGGGGAGTATGTGCCGTGGCGCACAGTGCTTGGCAGATTTGTTCCGGCCATTGTTGGAGACTTTTCCCCTGGTCGCGAGGCAGTGGTTAACGCTCTCAGGCTTGAAACCGAGCACGAAGGCTTTGCCGTCAGCGGAGCAGGTGAGACACCACAGTTCCAGATCGAGCGGAAGACGCGATTCATACGTGTCGGGTCGTTCATCTGTTATGAAGCGTCTTACCCGAATCTTGTCCGCCAGTTTGTCAACCAGGGGGCGACCCTCCTCATCAACGTTTCCAATGATGAATGGTTCGGTGAGACGGCAGGCGCAGAGCAGCATCTGGCTCACGCCATGATGCGCGCCATCGAGAACAACCGCGACCTGGTGCGGGTCACGAACTCCGGAATTACTGCCCTCGTCACCGCCGATGGACGAGTGGTCGATCCGCTGCCGAGATCGACTGCGTCAGTGCAAGTCTGGGAGGCTCTGGCGCGCGGTGGCGCGAGGACCTTCTACACGCGCCACGGCGATGTCTTTGCGGTCGGATGTCTAATTCTCGCGAGCCTTGGCGTGGGCATCGCTGTTGCGCGGACCTTGCATGCGAAAGGTTGACGTTGACATTATCGACAACCTTGGACTAACTTGCTGACTGGGTTAGGCGCCTTCGTTAATAGATTGATCAGCACTCTTCGCCAGACCCCTTCAATACCCGGGAGGGGGCTGGACGTCGGCTTTCAACCTGTCTTGGTATGCTGGAGGACGAATATGCAGAAGACTATCAGTTTTGCTGACAGCGAGGCCTTCTACAATCAACTGCTTGAGCTCGAGGGCAGAGGAGAGGAATACACGATCGAGACCGGGATTTCGGAAGCGAAGAGCCTGCCGCTGCGCCTGCTGCACCATGTCGGACTGAGCAAGGACGACATCGCGCACCTGCAGCATAAAGTCGTAGAAGAAAGTGATTTTATGCTGGACTTTGTCGAGCCGATGGTCGTTAAGTTCAACGAGATGATCGGAAAGTACAAACCAGCACGGGCGTATGAGTTCTCAGCTCAGGCTGATGACTACGATACCATCAAGATTCATGCCAGAAGCCAGCAAGCCCCGTCAGCCTGATCCGCCGCGCGGGGCGGAATGCGACGAGTGCTCAAGAAGTGCGGCGGCAATGAGGGCCGATGGCTCGTCATTGCCGCCGCTTTTTCCTGGGATCAGGAGGTCAACGACCTCGGTTCTTCTCGCGCAATGCGCTTCCGAAATTGCGTCCGGCCCAGGTAAGGCCGTTGATGTATTGGCCAACCGCTCGAACACGTGAGCCCTTGGTCGGTACACCGCTTTCCGTGAGCACCCAGATTCGTCCGGTTTCATCATCCAATTCGTATGCGCCCAGGCCGAGCGCGCCAAAGCTATTGGTGACGACACCCCTCACGGCGACCTCCTTGTCGCGATAGCGACCCGGCTCGCCGTTGAGGCGACCGATCGTGGTTTCACTGGGGCATGCGGTCAAGACTAGAGCACTGCCGACGAGCAGCACCACAGCAAGATAGCGATTCTTCATTTTCCTCCGCCTCGGTTCAACTGACTTTTCTCGTGCGACAGGGGAATCGCGGCTGAAGGCATTGTAGCCTACTTGCGGCCGGATCAAGGATAGCGGCCGTGCCAACTCGGCCAACTTGACCGTCATGACCTGCTCGCATACACTGTTCTGTGCGGCAGAGTCGCCAACTCGCGAAGCTTGTAGTTTGCTTTCGGCGCTGGGATGTTGGTCAAAGACTTCGAAACCGCTCATCTGTCTTCGTGACTCGGGCATGAGCCGGGAGTGTAATATGCGTTATCGACTGTTTTCTGGCATGGCCTTGCGTCGACTCGTCGTGTTGCTGAGTCTGACGCTCATCCTTCCGCCGTTGACCGTCTTCGGTCAAAAGAACAAGAACCAGAAGAAAGCGGGAAAAGAGTCAGTGGACGCGGTCTACAAGCGCTGGCTTGATGAGGACGTCCGCTGGATCATTACCGATGAAGAGCGCAGCACATTCAAGGCGCTCAAGACTGACGACGAGCGCGAACAGTTTATCGAGCAGTTCTGGCTGCGACGCGACCCCGATCCGGACACCGATGTTAACGAGTATCGCGAGGACTACTACCAGCGCATCGCCTATGCGAACGAACACTTCACCAGCGGCATTCCTGGTTGGAGAACCGACCGCGGCCGCATTTACGTCATGTTTGGACCGCCCGACGAGAAGGAGTCTCATCCCTCGGGTGGCAGCTACGACCGTCCCACTTGGGAAGGCGGGGGATCGACATCGACTTATCCATTCGAGATCTGGTGGTATCGGCACCTCGAGAGTGTCGGGTCTGATGTCGAGATCGAGTTTGTGGATCCGAGCGGGTCGGGTGAGTATCGTATCGCACGAGACCCTTCGGAGAAGGACGCATTGCTCTACGTTCCAAACGCCGGATTGACTCTCGCCGAGCAGTTGGGGCTGTCCGACAAGTCCGACCGTGTTGCCTTCGGTGGCAGTGGTCAGGGCCAGATGTATGGTCAGCGAGCCAAGGATCAACCCTTCGAGCGACTCGATCTGTTAGCAAAGCTTTCAAGACCACCGCGCGTCAAATTCAATGATCTGGCTGCTCTTGCAAACGAGTCAGATTTGCCTAGAGCGAGCTTCGATGTGCTTGATTTCGGTCTGATAGTCAACTACCTCCGCGTCACCGAGAGTTCGGTCATTACCTCATTCACGGTTCAGCTGGAAAATCAGGATCTCGTCTACAAGAACATCGGCGGATTGCAAACGGCAACGGCCAACGTTTACGCCAAGATCAGCAGCGTTGCAGGTCGTAAGGCAGGCCAGTTCGAGGATGTGGTCACATCCAGCTACGCTGACGAATCTCTGACGATCGGCCAGCAAGCACGCTCTGTATATCAAAAGAACCTGGTTCTGGCACCTGGCACCTACAAGATCGATCTTGTTGTCCGAGATGTTGTCAGCGGTAAGACTGGAGTGATGAAGCAGGGCTTTGTCGTGCCACGCTACCCGGACGGTGAGCTGACAACTTCGTCTTTGATTCTTGCCACCAGACTCGAGCCACTCAATGGCCGGATGCCAACCGGCCAGTTCGTCCTTGGCTCAATGAAGGTCATTCCAAACGCGACCGGTGTCTTCAAGCAGGACCAGACAATGGGCGTTTACATGCAGGTCTACAATGTCGCGATCGATCAGGCGACACTCCGGCCGAGTGTCGACATCGAATACGTCGTGACACAGAAGGACAAGCAGATCATGCGGGTGAAGGAAGACGGCAAGGGCGGTTTTAGCACCCTTAACAGCCAGCAGATCACACTCGCTCGTCTGTTGCCTCTTAAGCAGTTGAAGCCGGGCTTTTATGATCTCGCTGTGTCAATCACAGATCAGGTCTCTGGCAAGACGATGACGACACCCAAGGAGGCCTTCCAGGTAATCGAAGCACCTTTGACGGCGAGCAAATAGCCGTTAGCCACTGCGTTCCCGTGGGGAGCGACCCTCTCGCAGGGGAACGACGGAGAAATGGCTGATCGAATACAATGAGCTTCACCCTCACGAATCTCTCGGCAACCTGACGCCGAGGGAGTTCCTATTGACCTCGCAGCCGAAGTCTCTGGTTACGAGTGGTACTAATTAGGGGATGGTTACACCTTGTGGTTGAGATCGAAGGCCTATCTCGCCAAGACGTCAATTAATGGGATTGGGGCAAGTTCATTCGCCGGGCAACATCTCTCCAACGCGGATCTGACTTGAGTTTGTCGAACGCAAGGTAATTAGGGTATCCGGCAGGCCTGACACCGGTCGGCACATTTGCGACAGGCGCTGGTACGAACCCGGTAGGCGCTTGCAGCGATGGACTGAATTTCTGGATCATGCTCCCGAGCGCGGGTAAGCTGGCGCGTTTCTGAAACTTTCGCCGAGGAGCGAGCCATTGCCTATTGCGATGGAAAGCAAAAGCCAGCGCTTCGGGCAATCACTACACTTGGAGACTTGAATCGCTGGCAAAGGACTGCGTGTTCGACGAAACTCCGCGTACAGCCTCAACTAATAAAGACCGAGCTCTTCAATCAAGTAGACGAGCGAGTATGGACGAACGCCTTGGTGGTCCACTCCGAGCCCGTCGGCAACGGCCAGGCAGCATTCAAGTACCCCGCCCCTTACGTCTTCCGTGTCGCCATCAGCAACAACCGCATCCTCTAGATTGAGGACGGCCAAGTTTCCGATGGATTCAAGTGCA
>JANNRD010000159.1:0-14220 GCA_031401095.1 Acidobacteriota bacterium | reverse complement strand
TCACGGCCGGCCTGCTGTGGCCCTTTCTTGCAATCGTCAAGTGCGGATGATAGATTGGTCGTTCGACTAAATGGCGACATAAAGCGCTTTTTTCTCCATGGAGTGGCGGCGGCCAGGAGTCACGGAGAATGACGGCGATGGGACAGAGAGAGAAGGAGCCGGCCGGTGGAGAGCCGAGTTCGGAGAGCGTCGAAGACTTTATGGAAGACGGGACTGGTGAGGTCAAAGTGACGGACAGACAGCGGGTCGGACCGGATGGTGACACCGCACCGGAAGAGCAACTTGCTTCAGACGAAGTAGTCGTCGATGCAGGCGAACATTCTCTCAGGGAGAGGCTGGCTGAGGCCGAGTCAAAACGTCTTGAGGCGGAGCGTCAGGTGGTCGAGTTTGCTGACCGCTTCCGTAAGGCACAGACTCAAATGCGGGTCGAGAACCATGAGCTGCGGCTGCGCTTGCAAAGAAACTTCGAACAGAAACTTGAGGTCGCAAGGGGTGACCTGGTTGCAAGTCTGCTGGATTCTCTCGACAACCTCCAGCGCGCAGTTACTGCGGCTGAGAGCAGCGAGGGCCGGGAAAAGGACGTGGCTGCGTTGATCGAAGGTATTCGGGCGACTGCGGATCTATTTGAATCGCAAATGAAAAGTTTAGGGCTGTCCGCTGTCGAGAGCCTGGGCGCGGAGTTCAATCCTGAAGTTCACGAAGCAGTCGAGATCGTTCCGGGTGCGCCCGAAGATGACAACCGGGTGGTCGCGGAGATGCAACCGGGATACCGGCTGGGCGAGCGCTTGCTCCGACCAGCCCGAGTCCGGGTCGGACGCTCGCGGGAAAGCTGACCAGTCCCGTCTGCTCAGATTCAGGCATTATCAGATTCAGGCATTAAACGATAAAACCATAAAACCATAGAACCAAAAAACGAAGACAGTCAACCAAGAGACGAGAACAAGGAGAGCAGAGTGGCAGCAAAAGAGCTGAAGTTTAGAGAAGAATCGCGCAAGTTGATGCTTGAAGGTGTCAATATCCTTGCCAACACCGTTCGCGTGACGCTCGGTCCAAGAGGGCGCAACGTGGTGATCGACAAGAAGTTCGGTTCGCCGCTGATAACCAAGGACGGGGTCACCGTCGCCAAGGAGATCGATCTTAAAGATCCCTACCAGAATATGGGTGCGCAGATGGTTCGTGAGGTTGCATCCAAGACCAACGATCTGGCGGGTGATGGCACAACTACTGCCACTGTGTTGGCTCAGGCGATCTTTCGCGAGGGCGTCAAGAACGTGGCCGCCGGCGCCAACCCGATGGCCCTCAAACGGGGCATCGAGCGGGCCGTAGCTGCCGTCGTTGCCGACCTCGTGAGCCAATCAAAAAAGGTGAAGGGTCAGGACGAACTGTCCAATGTAGCAAGCGTCGCTGCCAATGGCGATCGACTGATCGGTGACCTCATTGCTCAGGCAATGGAAAAGGTTGGCCAGGACGGTGTCGTCACAGTGGAAGAGGCAAAATCAATCGAGACAACTCTTGATGTTGTCGAAGGAATGCAGTTTGACCGGGGCTATCTCTCGCCTTACTTCGCGACGGATCCGAACCGATTGGAGACGGTCCTCGAGGATCCTCTGATCCTCATTTATGAGAAGAAGGTTTCTTCGATGCGGGACCTGCTCCCACTCCTCGAACAGGTGGCGCGCCTCGGGCGGGGCCTGGTGGTCATCGCGGAGGACGTCGAGGGCGATGCGCTTGCGACCCTCGTGGTCAACAGGATGCGCGGTATTCTGAAGGTGGTGGCGATCAAGGCGCCGGCCTTTGGCGATCGAAGAAAGGCCATTCTCGAAGATATTGCGGTCTTGACCGGTGGCCGACTGATTACTGAAGATCTCGGGATCAAGCTCGAGAACGTCAAGGTTGAAGATCTCGGTCAGGCAAAACGCGTCATTGTCACCAAGGACAACACGACGATCATCGAGGGTGGCGGAAAGAAGGGTGAGTTGCAGGGACGAATCGCGACCATCCGAAAACAGGTTGAGGAGTCGACTTCCGACTACGACCGTGAAAAGCTCGAGGAGCGACTAGCGAAGCTCGCGGGCGGCGTCGCCGTGATCAAGGTTGGAGCGCACACCGAGACCGAGATGAAAGAGAAGAAGATGCGCGTCGAAGATGCGCTCAATGCAACGAAGGCCGCTGCACAGGAAGGGATCGTGCCGGGCGGGGGTGTCGCGCTGCTCCGGGCCGCGAGGGCTGTCGCCGCTGTCGAAGCCTCTGGCGATGAGCGGACCGGTATTGAAATTGTGACCCGTGCGCTTGAGGAGCCAATGCGAAGGATCGCAGAGAATGCTGGTCTCGATGGTGGCGTGGTTGTGGGTCGCGTAAAATCCGAGAAGAAGAACGTCGGGCTTAATGCTGCCACCGGGCAGATCGAGGACCTCCTTGCCGCTGGTATCATCGATCCGACCAAGGTCGTTCGAATCGCTCTGCAAAACGCCGCTTCAATTGCCGGCCTGTTACTGACCACGGATGCCGCGATCGCCGACGCCCCGGAGAAACCGAGGTCGGCTTCCGGGTCTGGTGGCGAAGACATGGACTAGTGCGCCCGCGCGCGATTTCGACGAAGGCCGCGTGCGGCGGATTTGCACGCGGCCTTGCCTTTTTTTGAGAGGCGCGTTTTGAGAGAAGTCTGTTAGACTAATAGCTCTGGTTGAGATTTTTCCTGAGACGGAAAGCTGGCCAGCGTGTGGAGGGGAAAGTGCATCTAAGAGGTCGGTTGCGGTGGCGGCGACATGCGGATAGGCGGATGGAGCTTTTGATCTGTGGGTGGATTGCGCGTGGTTCGGGGAGCTGTTCTTGCAGCGCCAAGGTAATTGGGGAAGGAACGCTGTGTTTGATTTAGGGACGATGACTGACAAGTTTTCGGAGTCGGGACAGAAGGTGGTCCATCGTGCGCTGGAAGAGTCACGAAAGCGAGATCACAACTTCCTCTCCGTGGAGCACATTTTTTCCGCGCTTGGCGAGATCGAGAGCCAGCTTTTTGCTGAGTCGATTCAATCCATCGGGGTGGATCCCGTCGCTGTCGACCAGTTGCTGGAAATTGAGCTCTGCAAAGACCGGCAGTTTGTCGGCAAGAAGATCCACGTTGCGGAGACGACGCGCGAGTTATTCAAGCGTGCGCTCAATCGAGCCCGGCAGGGCGGCCGGCAGACGATCGAATCGTTCGATCTCCTGGCCTCACTCTTTTCTGACCCGACAGGTGTTCCGGCTGATATCCTGCGTCGGCTTGGTGCAGACCCGAATCGTGCGACCGAGGTCATCGCGACGCGTGTCAAGGTGCGCGAGGAACAGGACGAGTCGCTCCGGAAAAAGTACGAGCTGCCGCAGTACCTCAAGCACTTTGGAGTGTCTCTCAACAAATTGGCGCGACACGACAAGTTGCCGCCGACGATCGGACGTGAGCTTGAGATTCAGCAGATGATCGAGATTCTCTGCCACCGGGAGCGCGCTAACTCACCAATGCTGGTGGGCGAGCCTGGTGTTGGAAAGACCGCTGTTGTCGAGGGGCTCGCACGGCTCGTCGAGCTTGAGCCTCACCTTGTTCCGGCTCGACTGCGAAATGCTCATTTTGTGCAACTGCAGATGGCTGGGATTGTTGCAGGGACGATGCTTCGCGGGATGTTCGAGGAACGGCTTCAGGGCATCATTAACGAGGTCAAGGAACGCCAGGATATCGTCCTCTTTGTTGATGAGGCACACACCATCATTGGGGCCGGGTCGGCGCTTGGAGCATCCTCGGATGCTGCCAATATGTTCAAGGGCGCACTCGCTCGAGGAGAAATAAGGATTGTCGGTGCGACGACCCTGACGGAGTACCGCGAGTACATTGCCGAAGATGAGGCTCTTGCGCGCCGGTTTCGGCTGGTCAAGATCGAGGAGCCGACACTTAGCGAGACGAGGCAGATTCTCTTTGGCCTGCGTCCGCGCCTCGAGAAAAACTATTCGGTAAAGATCACCGACGCCGCAATCGACACCGCGTTGGAGATGGCGCCACGCTACATCAGGAATCTGCATCTGCCGGATAAGGCGATTGGGTGGCTCGACACGGCGGCTGTCAAGGTGGAGATCAACGAGCCGAGTCTCATGCAGGTCCGACCAGAGCACATCATCGATGTCATCTCGCAGGAGAGCCGAATTCCGCGTGACCTCATCTTCCGGGACACTGGTGATCGCTTTCGAGAACTTGAAGGGGTCCTCGGACTACGGGTCGTCGGCCAGCTCGAGGCGGTGCGTGCCGTCGCGCAGCGTCTCCGGCTCAACAAGGGCCCGCTCAAGGAGAACTTCTACAAACCCGACGGCGTGCTGCTATTTCTTGGCCCGACGGGTGTCGGCAAGACGGAACTTGCCAAAGCTGTGGCCGAGGCGATGTTCGGTGACGAACAGAAAATGCTTCGCATCGACATGAGCGAGTACCAGGATGGGACGATAGCAATCGAGAAGTTGATCGGTATGCCGCGTGGGATTGTCGGCAGTGAGCGTGGAGGAATCCTGACCGAAAAGCTGCGTGAGAATCCCTACACTGTATTGCTGCTCGATGAAGTGGAGAAAGCGTCCCCATTCCTGCTCAACCTGTTCTTACAGGCCTTTGACGAGGGATGGCTGACGGACGGGCGTGGGAAGAAGGTCTACCTTTCTGATGCGATTGTCATCATGACCTCGAACCTGGGCTCCGACAACTTCAAGAAATACATGAAGCCGCTGGGGTTTGGTCAGAAGACACGGAGCGACATTGATGAGATCAAGCGCGAGGTTCTGAAGGCAGCGGAAACACGGTTCTCACCTGAGTTTCGCAACCGAATTGATGAGATCGTCGTCTTCTCGCCGCTCACTCTTGATGAAGTGAGGCAGATCGCGGTCATCTATCTGAAGGGACTTGAAAAGCAGATGGAGAAGCAGGGAAGGCGGCTGACAGTCAGCGACGCTGCGCTGACCTGGCTTGTCGAGAAGGGCTTCAGCACAGCCTACGGGGCTCGCTTTCTCAAGCGAACGATCGACGAACACGTCAAACTGCCGATCACGAACCTCTGGAAGGCTTTCGTCAGCTTCACGGTTGACCTCAAGGATGGTCAGCTCGATATTCGCGGAGAATAGGGAACAGACAGCGACGTCGAGGCAACTGGAGGCGCAGGGAACTCGCGATTCCCTGCGCCTCTCTGTTTGCCTCTCTTCCTTTGGTTTGGTCTTTGTTTCTGAGCGATGTTTTCATCACGATTCAAATGGGACTTTGAGCAAAATCGTCTTTCAACCCTGCTCGCAGAAAAGAGGCGGGGAGGGGCAAAGATTCTCGATCTGACTGAGTCCAACCCGACCCGCGCGGGCTTTGACTATCCGGATCGTGAGATCATCGCCGCATTGGCCGATTCAGACATTCTCAGGTATCAGCCTGAGGCGCGCGGTTCCACCTTTGCACGCCAGGCAGTTGCCAATTACTACCACGAATGCGGTCTCCGAGTCTCGTTGGACAACGTTCACCTGACCGCGAGTACCAGTGAAGCATATGGCTTTCTCTTCAAGCTTCTCGTAGATCCCGGAAACGAAGTCCTCGCCCCCCAGCCCAGTTATCCGCTCTTCGAGTTCCTCGCAGCTCTCGACGGCGTTGAACTCCGCCCATACCGACTTGCCTACACTCACCCAACGGGCTGGCGGATTGACTTCGCGTCACTCGAGGCCGCACTGACCGAACGCACTCGAGCATTAATTGTCGTCAACCCAAATAACCCGACGGGCTCGTTTGTGACTCCTGAGGACCGCGCGAGATTGATGGCTCTCTGCGCGCGACATGGCACAGCCGTCATCTCGGACGAGGTCTTCGCTGATTACGGGTGGGGAGAGGCGACCATCGCGACCCGGTCATTTGTAACCCAAAACGAGACGCTGACCTTTGTCCTGAGCGGACTTTCGAAAGTCGTCGGCCTGCCACACATGAAGCTTGGTTGGATCGCCGTCAGCGGGCCCGAGAGCTTGGTGACCGCAGCGCAGGAACGACTCGATCTGATCGCTGATACGTACTTGAGTGTTGGCACACCGGTTCAGTCGGGCGCGCCAGCCTTGTTGAGACTTCGGTCACAAATGCAGGATCAGATCGCTCGGCGTGTCAGCGACAACCTTGCCGTCCTCGACAGCCTCGCCACGAATTCTGCTTGCCGTTTACTCGCCGGAGAGGCTGGTTGGTACGCGGTCATCGAGATTCCGCGCTATTTCGATGAGGAGGAGTGGGTCTTGAAGTTGCTTACTGAGGATGATGTGCTCGTCCATCCCGGATATTTTTTCAACTTCGAAAGAGAGGCCTTTCTCGTGCTCAGCTTGCTGACCCGTGGTGAGGTGTTTCAAGAAGCCTGTCGTCGAATGATAGCCCGATTCTCGTAGACGTAGCAGGGGCGGAGCTTGTCCCTACGGCTTCCGCTTCGGCGCCTCCGCAGGCTTCGCTCTCGCATCCTCCTTCTTGTCAGTGTGCTCTGAGTCAAGGCGGTCAATCGCCTTCTTGATTTCAAGCATCCGCTGCTCGAGCCCGACCACCTGTTCGGCCAGACTGTTTTCTTGTCTCTGGAGTTCGATCATCGCCTCGCGAGTCACCTCCGGACGTGAACTATTGCTCATGGACTGCATTCGCTGTTCACGCTCGACTGAGTCGATCCGGCCCTGAACCTGGTCGATGCGTCGCTCGATGTTCGCAAGGCGAAACTCAAAGTTCTGACTCGGCGCAGCGCTGCCCAACAGGACGATAATCGCGACGAGCGCAGGAATCAGCCAGAAATCTTTCTTTGAAGTTCTCATATCAGCACCCTATTTTGAGTCGAGAATGCTCGTCGCGACCGCGACGATGGTCAACAATTGAAGCGGTCTGCTCTCGATTGATTGTGCCAGATTCAAGGCACGTTCGAGATCACTACGAGCCAGAACCGAAAGGGTCTTGCCGACATCGAACTCGTCGGCGGAAGAACTGGAGTAGCTTGCTCCCCCGCCGCCTTGCCGTTTCATGCCACGGAAGAGAGTCGTCGTGTCGGGACCGTAATCGGGAACCTTGCTTGCCACTTTCATCGCGTCAGCCCCGATCTCGAAGGCGCGGGTTGGATCGATGCTCGCGTAGACGCTGCAGATCCCGAGCAGAGCCCTCAGCTTTTCAGCTGAGTTGTCAGAGTCCGCGGCCCGCCGGGCAGCCTCCTCCAGGAGATCGATTGCTCGGGCGCGATCCCGATCCTTGAGAAGGGACTTTGCGATCTGAAACAAGAGATACGCCCGCTGGTCGGTGGCGGTGACATCCCTCGCATACCTTTGCGCCTCTTCAATCTTCTGCGCGCTCAATGCCTCGGTGCTGGCGTCGAAGTTGATCCAGTCGCGCACGCTCTGCCGGAAATCCAGATCAGATATCTTGTCTGCAATCCCGAGTGCCCGCGTCAGGTCCGTGGCGCGAGCACCAAGAGCTGCTTGTGCATAGCGCTCGTCGCGTTGCGCAAAATTCGTCGTCTTCTCCGCCTGATCCAGGAGACTCTTGATCCGATCCTCGGCGTCCGCGGCTGTCGATGTGCGCGCGTCGCGAGCCATATTCTCGAGGCTCCGGGCGACGCCTGTGCGTGACGCCTCGGAAGCGGCGCCGTAAAGGGCAGAGATGATGAGCGGCCACTTCTCTGAAAGAGACGGCTCATACTGAGCGACCTTTGTTTCCAGATAGCGCGCGGCAAAGAGCCCGGAATTGACTCGAACGAGATCGGGCGCCAGCTCCGTGTTGATCTGCACTGTGCGGCCCAGAAGCCAGGTGGCTCGCTCAAAGAAGCTCCTGATAAGCACCGGATTGATGTCGAAAGCCTTTGGCTTGCCAAACCCGTACGACGAATTGCTGTTGCCATCGGAGATGGAAATGCGGTCTTCTCCAAACGGATATGCAGACAGGACAAGCAGCTGCCCTGGAACCGGTATCTCCTGTCTGCCGAGCGTCGCGAGAGCGTATAGAAAAAGTTGATCCGCTGCATCGCGATCGAGATTGGCTAGAGACACTAGATAACCGGCGGCGGGAATCGGGATCGTGACTTCAAGAGCGCGACGCGCGAGCCCGACCGATGCCTCCCGATCAGTTTCGAGTAGCGAAAAGGCGAGGCTCAATACTTGTTCCGCTGCTGGATCCACCTTTCCCAATAGCGCGTTCTCAGTTGAAGGGGTTTTCGCCTGGCTGGCGGCGATCTCGCGACGCTTCTCCTCGATAAACCGCTCCGTCATCGTTTTGGCGAGCGTCGGGTCGAATTTGGTGACAGCGCGGATGACTTCCTGACGGACGTCCGCGCGCGAGATCTGCGGACCGTTGGGAAGCCGCTCTGAGCCGGTGTTCTTTGTTTCACGATAATGGGTGATTGCGGTCTCGAATGCCTTCTCGAACAACTCCCGCGCATTCTCACGGTCGAACTTCCAGATCGCGCTTGCTGCCCGTGCCTGAATCCGCGCAATGCTGCGTCGATCTTCGAGAGTCACCGAGTCGCGAGCCGCTTCGCGAATGATTGACACGGCCCGTTGCTGAAGCCTGGTGATCTCCGCTTCCGCTTCCGGCACGCTGATCCCCTTGTCCGGTTGGACCTTCTCCTTTGTGCCTGTGGCGGTCGAGGGCGCCGGTTGCGTTTTTGCGGTCGATTGCCGAGGTCTGCCTGCAGCCACTCCCGTCAAGGCGAGGGAGACGGCACAGATGGCGACTGAAATGATGGCTCGTCGCAGATTCATGGTTTGAGCAACCTCCTGCTTCGACCAGGGACCAACGGGGGCACGAACCCTCGTTTGTGTTGTCTTCGTCGACAGCGCCAAACGGCATCCGCAGTTGCTAGCCAAGATTCGTCGGTGTCGGAGTTGCCGGATCGGAGTAGTCGTAAAAGCCCTTTCCCGATTTGCGGCCCAACAATCCCGCCGTCACCATACGCTTAAGTAACGAAGGCGGAGCGAACCTTTGTTCCCGAAACTCATCGAACATGATGTTGGCGATGTAGTAGATCGTATCGAGCCCGATAAAATCAGAGAGCGTCAACGGGCCCATCGGGTGCCCGCAACCAAGCTTCATCGCGTTGTCGACATCAACGATTGAGGCGAGCCCCTGCTCGAAGGCCCTGATCGCATCGAGTAGGTATGGCACAAGCAGCCGGTTGACGATGAAGCCCGACCGGTCGCTGGTCGTCACAACCGTTTTGCCCATCGTCTGGCCGGCGTTGATCGCACTCGAGAGCACGGCTTCGTCCGTCAGGATCGTACTGACGACCTCGACAAGCCGCATGAGTGGAACCGGATTGAAGAAATGCATTCCGACAAATCGCCGCTGACGCTGGGGTGATGTTGCGGTCAGAATATCGGTGATCGAAAGCGACGAGGTATTTGAAGCGAAGATCGTCTCGGGCTTGCAGATACGATCCAGTCTGCCAAAGGTCTCGCGCTTTATCTCGAGATTCTCGATGATGGCTTCGATAATCAAGTCTGCATCGGCAAGAGCTTCAACTTCCGTTGTTCCCCGCACCCGGCCCATGATCTCGGTCTTTTGTGCCGAATCGATCGTACCCTTCCCGGCAAATCGGGTGAGCGACCGGTCAATTGACGCGATCCCTTTGCTCACCAGATCGCTGGTAACGTCGACAAGAGTGACGTCATAGCCGCCATTTGCGGCTACCTGCACGATGCCTGCGCCCATAAGACCTGCTCCGAGGACCCCGACTTTCCTGATCTCCATTTTTGTTTAGCCTCGACCGAAGGTTCCTTACTGTGGATACTCTAGCGTGCCGGGCGGGCTCAGGCAATCATGCCCGGGCGCAGGGGCTGACGCGCAACTGTCGATATCCCTATCGGGAATGTACAATGCTTCGGCTGCTGTGCTGCGATTCCGAGGACGCGAACCAGGCGTTTTGGTTAGCTCTCATTTACCGACAAGCCCGCCGCGGGCGCTGCCGGACATCTCATCACTTCAAGTGCTTGCGAGGGAGATTGAATGAAGTTCATTGCGATGCTGGTTCTTGCGCTTGCTACAGTGCAGACGCCACAGGGTGAGTTTATCTACGAAACTGCGCCGTTCCCGTCCTGCCATGCTTCGACGGTGGTTGAGTTAGGCAACGGAGACCTTCTTGCTGCCTGGTTTGGAGGTTCGGACGAGGGGAACGCCGATGTCGCCATCTGGGGTTCTCGCCGTTCGCGTGGCGGGTGGTCGGCCCCCGTGGAGCTTGCCCGCGAATCGAAGATCGCGACATACAACCCCGTTTTGTTCCACACCAGCGATGGACGTCTCTGGCTCTACTACAAGTTCGGCCCATCGCCTGAGCGCTGGACTGCCGCTCGCCGTTACAGCAACGACGACGGCAAGACCTGGTCGCCGATTGAGCATCTTCCGGCCGGTCTCTACGGACCTATCCGGGCGAAGCCGCTGGTCATGGCAGATGGGACGATTGTCAGCGGCACATCGGTCGAATCATACAGGTCGTGGTCCTGCTGGATTGAGCGAAGCACGGATAACGGAAGGACGTGGAGTAAGTTTGGTCCAATTACGGTTCCGACCAATGCCTCGGCCACCTCGGGGGCCTCGGGCCCACCAGAGTGGAGCCTGACGGAGGGAATTATTCAGCCCTCCGTCGTCTCACTCGGAGGAAAGAAGTTGCGGCTCTATGCTCGCTCGACTTCACGCACAGGCAAGATCTGCATTGCTGACTCTTCGGATGGCGGCGTCACCTGGACACAGGCGCGGCCGATCGATGTGCCCAACCCGAATTCCGGCATTGATGCTGTGACATTGCGAGACGGGCGGGTAGTCCTTGTCTACAACCATACCGACCGCGGCCGAACACCCCTCAACCTGGCTGTCAGCAAGGATGGAGAACGGTTCCGCATGTTCAAGGCTCTCGAGAACCAGCCCGGTGAGTACTCCTATCCATCAATGATTCAAGGGAAGGATGGCGACCTGCACATAACGTACACCTGGAATCGCAGGAAGATCAAATATGTGCGCGTCGCGCTCGCGGACGTTCCCAATCAGTGAAGCCTTGCCGTTAGTTGCCCGGTGGCAGCTGCTGCAGGTTCGGAATGATTGCGAGAGATTCAGATGACCAACAAGAACTACAAGTGGTTTGTCGTCGGGCTACTCTGGTTTGTGTGTTTCTTCAACTACGCCGACCGCCAGGCGATCTTCTCGGTCTTTCCGTTGCTCAAGTCGGAGATGAACCTGAGCGATATTCAGTTGGGGATTGTCGGCGCGGCGTTCATGTGGGTCTATGCCGGTTTCGCTCCGCTCGCGGGTTTGATTGGCGACAGGGTAAAGAGGAAGACCCTCATCATCGGGGGACTGGTCTTCTGGTCCTTGATCACAATCGCGACAGCGCTTTCGACCGATTACGCTCACCTGGTGATCTTTCGTGCGCTCGAAGGTTTTGGTGAGGCCTTCTATTTCCCAGCGTCGATGTCGTTGCTGAGCGATTACCATGGAAGCGAGACCCGCTCGCGCGCGATGTCGATTCATCAGTCAAGCGTTTACGCCGGCACCATTGCGGGTGGGACCGTTGCAGGGGTGCTCGGCCAGCACTTCGGCTGGCGTTCGAGCTTCTACCTGTTTGGCTCGTTGGGCACACTCCTTGGCCTGGTCTTAATGTTCCTTCTGCGTGAGCCGAAGCGCGGTCAGGCCGACGAGATCGAGGTCAAGGTCGAGGGCGAAGCACATGCGGTTATCGATCTGAAGCAGGGGAACGTCTGGGCCGCGATCAGAGAGTTGTTTGGAACGCCGATGGTCCGGATTCTAATGGCCGTCTTTGTTGGCGCAAATTTTGTCGCCATGATCTTTCTCACCTGGATGCCATCCTTTCTATATCGCAAGTTCAACATGAGCCTTGCCATGGCAGGTCTCAGTGGTACGGCCTATCTGCAGATCGCTTCAGTCCTCGGCGTCATCACCGGTGGCGTTCTGGCCGATCGTCTGGCATTGAGGTATCGAGGCGGCAGGATGATGGCGCAAACGGTCGGCCTGCTCTGCGGCGTTCCATTTATCTTTCTTACAGGCTGGACCCTCTCCGTCCCGGTCCTGATTATTGCGCTGGTTGGCTTCGGCTACTTCAAGGGCTTCTACGATGCGAATATCTGGGCGTCGCTTTATGATGTTGTCCGGCCCGAACGCCGCGCCTCCGCGGTCGGGTTCATGAATGCAATCGGGTGGCTGGGTGGAGGTATCGCGCCGGTCGCGATCGCGGCGGCGAGTGAGCGGTATGGAATGGGCGCCTGCATCAGCATGAACTCAGTTATTTATCTCATGTTCGGTTTGCTGTTACTCTATGGAATACGAAAGCATATGAGGCGTCCCGTTCCGGGGCATGAGACGAGGTCAGCACCAACCGTCGGGGGTGGATAACACTTTCGAGGGAACAATCACGTCATGATAGAGACCAGAGGAGGAGAAGATATGAAGAAATACGCAGTAATCATCCTGATGCTCCTTGCGAGCTTGACTGTTGCCGCCCAGCCACGGCCACATACCGTTGACAAGGCGCACAGCCAGATCAATTTTGTCGCTGAGGCGCGCTTCATCTCGGCCAATGGCTTCTTTGACAAGTGGGACGCCGAGGTGTTTCTCGATCCAGCGAAGATCGAGAATTCGTCTTTCAAGATCACCATTGAGGCGGCGAGTATCAACACACGTGTCGCCCAGCGTGACAATCACCTTCGCAGCAAGGATTTCTTTGAAGTCGAGAAATTCCCTCAGATCACTCTTGTCTCGAAGAAAGTCACCAAGGTGTCTGAGGGGAAATTGAGCGTGCTGGCGGATTTGACGATGCACGGCGTGACGAAACAGATTGAAGTGCCGTTGACGCAGGTCTTCTATGAGAACAACCGCGGTCGTTACCGTGCGACCTTTGAACTCAATCGGAAGGAATTCGGCATCGTTTACAATTCGCGGCTCAACCCGATCGAGGACATCGTCAAGGTTCAGGTTGACATGAACGTCCAGTTGCCTGCGCCACCCAAGCCAGCCGGCTCAAATTGAATTTGGGCGCGGAGAAGGAATAGGTTCAGGCAATGAGCGAGAAAGAGCGTGATCTGGTTGGTATCGGGTCGATGGTCGTCGATCTGATCTATCGAACTCCACGCGTCCTTGGGCCGGAAGAGAAGATCATCCTCGACAAGTACCCTGGCGGAGAATCGGTCAGGAAACTTGTCGGCGGTGTGACACTCAACCACCTCGCGTGGGCCAGCCTTCTCGGGCTTCGCGTCGGGATCTTTGGCAAGCAGGGAGATGATGAGAACGGTCGATTTCTACGCGCAGGGATGGATCGCTATCGCATCGACAAACACCTCACTCTCGACGGTTCCGCATCGTCATTCGCACTTCTCTTCGTAGACTCAAATGGGGCACGGGCGATCTATATGAGCCCGGCGGCGACGAGTGAGACGACTGGCGACTACGTCCGGGCCGAGCACACTGCGTATATCTCCGGTGCGGCAATGCTCTCGACAGAGATATCTCAGTTACCTCTCGATGCCGTTATCGCGGCTCTCGGAATCGCGCGGGCGGCAGGTGTCACCACCGTTCTCGATGTCGATGTGCCGCGAAGCGACGCCATTCGGTCCCTGGGCACCGCCGAGCAGTTCGAAGCCGCTCTTCATCTGGCTGATTACCTCAAGCCATCGAAAGCCGCGGCCATTGAGATAACCGGTCTGACAGAAGCCCTGGAGGCTGCCGAAGCGCTTCGAAGGAGGTATCCGGCCCGTGCCGTGGTTATCACCGACGGTGAATCCGGCTGTGCCATCTCGTCGGATGAGTTGACAGAGCGAATACCGGCCCGGCGTGTCAAAGCGTTTGATTCAACCGGCGCCGGCGATGCCTTTCTCGGGGGTATGATCGCTGGCCTGCACCACCGGCTGTCCTGGCGAGATACCCTGAGCCTGGCGAATGCGTGTGGCGCCGCCTGTTGTGAGCTCAGTGGAGCTACACCAGACCTCGCGACGAGCCGTGCCCGCGTGCTCGACTTGTACGAGGGCGCGAAGCTGGACTCCTCATCGGCAGTCAGCGACGGAAGACGAATTGATTCGATGCCGAGGGCAACGGCATCTGATCCCTATCAGAATGCGGTGCCCGATTTCCTCGACATCGCTGTTGCGGAACTAGCCAGGTTACGTACCAGAATCGGCGGGGAGTACTTGAAGAGAGTTGCTGATCTCCTGATCGAAGTGGAGGCGAGAGGAGGTCGTCTGCATTTC
>JANNRD010000158.1:0-2564 GCA_031401095.1 Acidobacteriota bacterium | reverse complement strand
GCAACCTGAGATCCAGATTTGCTCTGGCTGCCCGAGGGAAGCACAAGCGGCGTCTATACCATAAGCGTCCTCAGCCGTGCGACTCTCAAGCCATTGATCTCCTTTAAAGGGACCAGTGCGACCGGCAAGAGTCTCGAAGCGACACTCGGTCTCGATTCACTCGCGCCGCAAGAATATGTCTTGCGGATAGCTCGACCCGGCGAGGCCCCCAGCGACTACTCGCTCGTGGTTTATCGCAAGTAATGCAAAACGGGTGCGCTTTGGAGTGCGGTGACTTGTCTCCGCGACCACCCGCTACCGTGGGTGGGTCGCCTTCGACGATAGATAGCATCTCGCGGCGGCGCCAAGCTGGGGCTGGGCGTTCCCGGGAGTGAGCGCCCTCGATCATGCGGCAGCTTGGGAACGCTGAGCCCCAGCTCGGCTTCCTCACGCCCCCTGCAGGACCAAGGGAGTCGCGAAATGTCCAAACTGCAGCGCGGTGTCTCGTCACCCCGTTACCGGGCAAAAACGCAAATATAAATCGGTGTCAAGTCACCGCACTCCAAAAAGAGTTTGCAATGACGGCGAACCTGACCTCACAAAAGGCGGTTGCGTCCAACTTCGTCCGCCGAGCGATGTTTGCGATCGTGGTCATCGCTGCTGCGAACAGTGATCCGTCAGCCCAAACTCAGAGCCTTACTGCCGCGCCGTGCCCCGAAACGCGCCGTACCTTCAAGGCTGAATCGCAGCGAGACCTCCCCACCGCCCTCGAACTTCGACAATGTGAGACACATACTCATCTACTCTCTCTGGATGCGGGCCAATATGTTCGCTTTGCCATGCGCCTGCATGGCATTGACGCGACCATGACGGCGTTCGCCCCTGACGGCACACTCCTACACCAGGTAACGGAACCCTACATCATTGAGGGAAAGAAGAGTGTTTGGTTTGTGACGAAGGCAAAGGGTACGTACCGGCTGGAGGTCCAGGCGGCGGGCGATAGCGCCTCTGGCTCCTACGATCTTAATCTTCAACGGACGTGCGCCGCTACCGAAGACAACCTGGCCTTCATGCGAATCGATCAGGGCATTAGTGAGGGTTTGGAATTACAAGAGACCGGAACGGAAAAGGCACTTCGACAGGCTATCCCTCTCCTCACAGAGGTCGCATCTTTGGCCGAGAGGAACAAGTCCTGGCCGAATGACGAAGGCATTGCTGGCAACGTCGATTGGTATCGTGGAACACCATTGATGTACCTCGGCGAGATCTATTTGGGCCTTGGTGAGTACGACAATGCCCTTGAGGCTTTCCGGCGCGCGCTCGCCGTCAAGGGATGGGGGGACCGCGGCTGGACGTTCAAGGGGATCGGTGACGTTTATAGCGCCCTCGGCGACAAGCAGCAGGCTCTTGACCATTACCTTCGTTCACTGCCCGCTTTTGAGGTTACATACTCCGGCACAGCGGCAGAGCGTGGACCCGCGATCGCGAAGTCGGCCATCGGCGCTCTTTACGCATCCCTTGGAGACTTCGAGCTGGCCCTCAGTTATCTCGATCAATCCTTACTTCATTGGCGACACGACGGCGAGATCCGTGGTGAAGCCGACACGCTCATGAAGGTCTCAGAGGTTTACGTCCGCCTCGGGCGCTATGGGGATGCCCTCGCGCATTATGACAAGGCGCTCCGCGTTTATCGGTCAACTTCCGATCACCTTCGCGAGGGCCGCGCCCTCTGTGCTGCGGCTCGCGTGCGAATCACGCTTGGGGACCTTGAGAACGCGTTGTTGTTGCTTGACGATTCGCTGCGTGCCGCGCGGGAAGCAGGCGATCGCCTTGGACAGGCGGATGCGCTGACGGAACTCGGTCGTGCCTTCAACCTGACAGCGAACAACGACAAGGCGCTTGAGTACCTTCACGAGTCCCTCGAAATCTATCGTTCACTCAAGACGGTGCACGGCGAGGCTGCCAGTCTATTCCTGATCGCCCGCGCCGAACGCGACAGCGGCAAACTCCTCGATGCGCGTCATCACATTGAGGCGGCGATAGCGGGTATTGAAGCAATGCGGATCGGACTGACGGACGATCAGTTGCGCGCGTCCTATCTTGCTACAGTTCGCGATTACTTTGATCTCTATGTTGATCTGCTGATGCGGATGCACCGCGCGAGTTCTGGCGCGGGGTTTGAGAGCGAGGCGCTTCGGGTCAGTGAGCGGGCGCGCGCCCGGAGCTTCGTGGATTCTCTAAGTGCGGCTCTGAGCGGCGTCTCCGGGGCTAGCTCAACGCTCGTTGAACGAAAGCGGAGCCTGTGGCAGCGGATCAGCGTGCGAGTCGAGGACCGTGTGAAGATAAGGACAGCGCCCGGCTGGTGGGAAGAGATCGGGCGGTTGCGAACTGAGTATGACCTGGTTGAGGAGCAAGTTCGTGTTGCGAACAAGGCCTATGCGTCATTGATCAATCCGCGCACCCTGGACGCCAGGGAGATTCAGGGTCAGCTCGATGAGGGCACGCTTCTGCTCGAGTACTCGCTTGGCGATGAACACAGCTATCTCTGGGCTGTTTCTCGCGAAACAATCGCCAGCTACCAACTG
>JANNRD010000157.1:0-6046 GCA_031401095.1 Acidobacteriota bacterium | reverse complement strand
CACTTCAAGTAATGCGATGATCCTGTTAACTAGTTCAACTTGTCGGTCAAGCCCGTTTTCGCCTGAAAGCGAGGCGAGTGCCTGTCGAATCACGGTTCCGAGATGCTGTGTCAAAAATGTATGGCTATCGCCAGGATCGAGTTTACAAAACTCGGCTTTTAGATTGTCGCGCGCGCCTTCTTCGATACCCTCAGCTACAAGAGCGTCTACTAAATGTTCGTAAATCCCTTGTGGCAGTTTCATTACGTTTCACCAGGCAACCTGATATCGAGAAAAACATCTCGACACGCTTCTTGGCGCTCGCTCCTCGGTTAGGTGACCCTGATCTTGGCCGGCTTTGGTGATCCCCGAGGAGAACGCGAGCTGGCGAGTTCGGCGCCAATTAGAATCTCTTTCCCGTTCAGTTTCCCTCTGCACTTGCCCTGCGTCAATAGACCAAGCCATGCGCCTTCGAAGTCTCTCGATTGAGTACAATGGTGTTGCAACGATCTGCGGTTGCGGGATCTAAGCTGGTTGCAGCTATTGCTCCATTGATAAGAGGCAGGATAGCCCAGTCTTCAGCGCTTCGGTCCCCACTGCTCCCGCGCAGCCCCGTCGTTCTTACCCAGCTGGCCGAACGAGTAACTCTTTGCAGAGTACGAGTCGTAGGTCTATGCTCCGATGGCGGGAGTTTCTAAGCCAGCTATTCCATAACACCGATCGACGGCCATGTCCCCACCAACCGCCGAAAAGCCATTGAAAACGCCCGACATCGGTAAGTCACACAGGGTTGCCCGAGAGACATGAGACTGAACCACAAAATGCGAAAGCTGGTGCTTCTCGGGGCCTTGATGGCCTCGCTTCCGACAGCCGCCCAGGCGCAACAACCGGGAAGCGAGAAGACACCAGAGAGTGTCATCCGCGCGCTTGTCAGGGCGATGTACGCGAACGACGTCACTGCCTACGAGCGGCTGACGATTCCCGATCCGCGCCGCCATCGATTGGTGAGCGGGGGCTCAGTCAACGAAGCCGCCCTCAAAGAGATCGAGGAAGATCCTGGTGTGGTCCAGGTCAAGCTCAAAAGCGAGTTCCGGCTCCGTGGCCGCTCCGTTAAGCCAGCGAGTCTGGTGATTACCCTGTGGGCACGACGGCGTTGTATCTGGCTGCCCATCGAGGTGGCCCGATGATGGTCAGCTTGACGCGGCGTCCCGAGGGTTGGAAAGTGGATCTACGTTGGTGGCTGGCAATGATCGAAATGTCATCGGGGGCGGGACCGCAGCGTGGATCGGCCGAGTATGCAGTGATGGCGCTGATGGCGTCGCTGCTGAAACTGGATCGCAAGCAGGCAGCTCGCTTTGCGGTGCCCACTGCCAGTCTGGAGCTTCTCTTTACCGGTGCTCCATCCCAGAGGGAGCCTTCGGGACACCTCGATGCGCTGGTTGGCGAGATGCCCCTTGTCGAGATCGGGCCTGGTGAGTTCTGTGAGATGCCTTCAGGAAGAATCGTCGAAGGGATTCAGCGCGCAGATACCAGGGTTCTGGTCGGACTGTACGGTTCGATCGAGATTCCATTCGTTGTCCAGCGAATCGGAACCGAGTGGAGGGTGGAGGCTGAGCCGTACTTTGCGGTGATCATGCGTTAAGTGCGGACCGCAACACCAGAAAGGTGGCAAGTCATGTCAGAGTTTGCGAAGAATACACGAGCGACAGTAATTCCGGGCCTCCGCTATCGCGATGCGCCAGCGGCAATCGACTGGCTGTGCGAGGCATTTGGGTTTGAGAAGAATCTGGTTGTGCCAAACGAAGATGGAACGATCGCACACGCCCAGCTTTCCTTCGGAAATGGGATGATCATGCTTGGCTCAGTTCGCGACGAGGGAGCTCATCCCACCATGACGCAGCCGGACGAGATTGGAGGGGCAGAGACGCAAGCGCCGTATCTTGTCGTCACCGATGCCGACGTGATCTATGCGCGCGCGAAGGCCGCAGGCGCGAAGATAGTCAGGGAAATTGAAGACCCGGAATATGGTGGTCGCCTCTTTTCCTGCCGTGATCCCGAGGGACACCTCTGGCATATCGGCACCTACGATCCATGGTAGGAAGTCCATAGAGCTCGACCATGACAGGCACCGTCCATACAGCCCAGGCAATGGAGACGAGCGACTGGGAGCAAGTTGAAGCCATCTACCTTGACGGGATCGCCACAGGAAATGCGACCCTCGAGGAAACGTCTCCTGGCTGGCAGGCCTGGGATGCCGCACATCTCAGGTTTGGGAGGCTCGTCGTTCGACACGAAAACTCAATCCTCGGGTGGGCCGCGGTTACTCCCGTCTCGAGTCGCTGCGTCTACGCTGGTGTCGCGGAGGTGAGCATCTATGTGGCGACGACCGCACGGGGAAAGGGAGTCGGCCGTCTGCTTCTCCAGCGGTTGATAGAAGAGTGCGAGAGTAATGGCATATGGACCTTGCAGGCCGGGATACTGCCCGAAAATGTCGCGAGCCTCGCGTTACACCAGACCGTCGGCTTCCGTGAAGTAGGTCGCCGAGAAAGACTTGGAAAGCTGAAAGGGCAATGGCGGGACGTCGTTTTGCTCGAGCGACGCAGCGAAGTCGTCGGCACCGAATAGGAGCTAAGAGAACTGGAGCTGGTGCAGTACGGAGGTTGATGTGGAGAAGGTCAATCTGGAACAGAAGCTCTCGTTGTTCAAGGACCACTGGAAACCAAAGATCGTTGGTGAGCTCAATGGCCACCAGGTAAAGCTGGTCAAGTTTCAGGGTCCTTTTGTGTGGCATCATCACGCCGATGAAGATGAACTATTCCTGGTTGTCAGGGGGTGTTTTCGCATGGAGTTCGCAGACCACAGTCAGTGGATCGAAGAGGGCGAGTTCATTATCGTTCCGAAGGGCACGGAGCATCGACCCGTAGCGGAGGAGGAGGTGTCGGTCTTGCTGTTCGAACCGGCATCGACGCTCAACACCGGCAACGTCAAGGGAGAGTTGACCGCAGCAGAGCTCGAGACAATTTGAGGTGGCTTCAGGGCTGAGGTCGTCGGGGGGGGCAGGGGTTGTCCCTGCCCGCTTTTCCGGCTTGAGAGAGAAAGAGTTCCTTTGAAGGTTCTGGTGACAGGAGGGACAGGCGGACTGGGTCGGCCTCTCGTGCGAGCCATTTCGCGGGGAGGCCATGAGGTCCGCGTCATGAGTCGTCGTCCGCGCCCTGTCTCCGCACCTGAAGAAGTCGAGTGGGCGCAGGCTGACATAGCATCGGGCGTTGGTCTGTCAGCGGCGGTGGACGGCGTTGCCGCGATTATTCACTCGGCATCGGACGCAAGGAGCGCCGAGGATGTCGACGTCGAAGGCACGCGACACCTGGTTGAGGCTGCCGGCTCCGCCGGGGTGACCCACCTCGTCTACATCTCGATCGTCGGCATCGATGAGATTGATTTCGGCTATTACCAGAAGAAGCTCGTCGCAGAACGCATCATCGAGTCGAGTGGTCTGGCTCACTCCATTCTTCGCGCAACACAGTTTCACTCGTTGGTGAACTCGATGATTTCGGCAGCGGCCCGTCTCCCCCTGATCATGCCGCTGCCCACCGACTTCAAGTTCCAGAGCGTTGCCGAAGCCGAGGTGGTGGAACAGCTTGTCCGGTGTCTTGACGATGGCGCGCGGGGCCGGCTAAGTGACTTTGGTGGGCCCGAGGTGCTTTCTCTTGGTGAGATGGCGAAGATCTGGATGGAAGTGCAGCATGTGCGGAGGTGGATGATCCGTCTGCCAATACCGGGCAGCGTCGCGGCGGCTTTCCGCGCGGGGAAGAATACGGCCCCGCTCGGCGCACGCGGTTCGACGACGTGGCACGATTGGCTCATGGCTCGTGCCACGCGACTCAAGTTGGCGTCGGGACCGAGAATAATCAAGGAGAAGCGATGAGTGAGAGAGATGGTGAAGCGGCATCGTTGACAGCGACGCAGTTGCAGGAATTGTGGGCAGAGCATCTCAAGGGCGAGTTCGTTAGCAAAGATGTAGAGGCAACACTCGAGACGATGGTGGACGACGCCTTTGTCAATCATATGCCGGTTAATACCGGTGGCCGCGGGAAGGATGAGTTGCGCACCTTCTATCGCGATGTCTTCATCCCCTCCTGGCCAGACGACTTGGAAATGACCCAGGTTAATCGAATCGTCGGTGACGGGCAGTTGGTTGATGAGCTTCACAAGGAGTTCACTCACACGCGGCAGATGGACTGGTTTCTGCCAAACGTCGCTCCGACGAACAAGAGAGTGGCAATCGACCTGGTTGTCGTCGTCCAGTTTCGTGGCGACAAGCTCATGACCGAACGCATTTACTGGGACCAGGCAACCGTTTTGAGACAGGTCGGGCTTCTTGATGACTGACTGGTCGGGCACCTTGGAAGGAGGCTCTGGAAAATGAGAGGCAGGATTAAGTCAATATTGTCGAGGCTCGTTCCGCTCGTAGCGTTGCATTGCCTGACAGGGATCCTAGTCTGCGCCCAACAAGTCGCCGACCCGAATTTCAACGCGAAGGTGGCGAAGCCAGCCTACACACGAAATCACCCGACCGTGGTCATTGACGAGGCGCACTCAAACTTCCATACAGCGACGGGCCGCTACAAACCATTCGCCGACCTCCTGACAAGCGATGGCTATGACGTGGTTCGCGGAACTGATCGATTTGCGAAGGAGAGCTTGAAGCGAGCGGCCGTACTGGTGATTTCGAATGCCGCAGCGCCCGACGCGACCGCCGATTCGTCGGCGCAGGCATTCACCGAGGCGGAATGCGATGTCGTGCGCGACTGGGTCAGCTCCGGTGGATCGCTGTTGTTGATCGCGGATCACACGCCTTTCGGGAGCGCGGCCGCGAGTCTCGCGAGCAGGTTTGGAATCGCCATGGGAAAGGGCTTTGTTTTCGACTTTTCGCACGCGGACAGCGGCCCGGCAGTTCTGGCATTCTCGAAAGAGAACGGGTTACTTGGGTCTCATGTTATTCTGCGCGGGCGAGACGCGACGGAGGCGATAGGGCGGGTCGTGTCCTTCACGGGTCAGTCGTTGAGTGTACCTGATGGCGCGACCGCACTCCTGAAGCTGGGTTCAACGGCGCATGAAGCCCCGACGCGGACGGAGTTGCAAGCGGCACTTGGTGGAAGCGGTGAGAAGAGTGAGACCATCGCAGCGCATTCGCGACCAGTGCCTGGCCGAGCCCAGGGCATTGCAATGAAGGTTGGAAAGGGCAGGCTGGTATCGCTCGGAGAGGCGGCGATGTTCTCGGCTCAGGTGTTTAAGGCCCTAAATGGAGACACGGAGCAGGAGTTCAAGATGGGCATGAACGTGGCAGGCAATGATGACCGCCAGCTCGCCCTCAATGTGCTGCACTGGCTGAGCGGTTTGCTTAAGTAGCGATCGAAGAGAGATAACAAAACAGACGGAGGAAGGTTTAGAGTACAGGCTTCAGCCTGCAAGCTCGGGTGGGTGCCTATCAAGTGAGGCAGGCTGAAGCCTGTACTCTAAACCTTCCTCCGTCTGTTTCGCTATCTCTCTTGCGATTGATCGTGGTGGTGGGTTGGGCGGCTTGGGTTGATGCACTTGAGGAAATGGGTCGCTCATGAACTTTGAAATCATCAGCGAGATTACAGACATCGAGACGATCGCTGTAGGCCGTAGGATACGTGACCTCGCATTTGGATTAGAACAATGAGTCAAAAGAAGAGAGCTCTAGAATTTGCGGTCTGCATCAACAATACCGATTATCCATCCTCTTTGGAGCTTCACAAGATTTATCGTGTGATCCCTGATGAAGATGCTGCAATCGACGGCGACCTCCGCGTGATAGATGAGAGCGGCGAAGACTATCTCTATCCAGCTGAGTATTTTATTTTTGTCGAGTTGCCGCAGGCAGTAACGAAGTCTTTGTCGCGGGCCGCCTGATACTTGACCGACGATACTGAACTAACGGCGTGCTGCTTTGGCTGAGCGGTTTGCTCAAATGACGCGGCCCTGACGTTGGCGCAGGTTCAGAGTACAGGCTTTAGCCTGCTTCCCCCGAAGAGTGAGCGAC
>JANNRD010000156.1:0-2427 GCA_031401095.1 Acidobacteriota bacterium | reverse complement strand
CTTCACCTTCCCTATTTCTTCTCTGTGCTTTCTCTGTGTCTCTGTGTCTCTGTGGTTCATGACTCTGTGGTTCATTTCTCTGCCAATCTTCACTAGAGGCTCAGTCCAAAGAGTGCTAAGCTGACGGCCAGACCCACAAGGGAGAGCGGTCCCGTCCATGCGTTTTTGGCCACGCCGTAATTCTATCACTTCAGTCCTGCTGGCGCTCGCCCTCGCGTCACTCTTTACTCTGACACCATCGACTGCGGTCAGCTCTCAGCAACAGTCTCAACCACAGCGACCGGCCGAAACGGTCGCCCGCATCCAAACGGAACTCGTCCAGATCGATGTCGTTGTCACCGGTCGCGATGGCAAGCCGATCGGCGATCTGAAACGCGAAGACTTCCAGATACTCGAAGACGGCCAGCCGCAACAGGTTACTCACTTTGCCGTCGGCAACGCGACTCAACCCGCGCTCTGGCTCGATACCGAGAAGCGTCAACGAGCTGCTGGCAAAGGAGTGGTAGACGCCGCGTCGATACCCGTTGAATCACACGGCCGGTTTGTCGTGCTCGCGGTTGATGATCTGCACCTTTCGCCCTCAAGTCTGATGTACGCGAAACAGACGCTCCACAAGTTTGTTCGCGATCAGCTCTCGGGCGGTGACCAGGCGGCGATCGCGACGACGAGCGGAACTCTCGGGCTCTTCCAACAATTCACCAACGAGCGTGCTGTGCTGACGCGCGCGATCGATCGGCTGAGAGTGCAACAGGTCGGTGGGATGACACCGATGTTCGACGTCCCGCAGCTATCAGATTATCAGGCAGAGCTCATCGACCTCGGCGACTACGATGCTCTTGAACTCGCGGTCCAGGAGATCCTTCGCGTCGAGAATCCGCAAGCCGCGGGACCGCCACAAGCCGGCGGAGGCGGCGGTGGTCGTCCAGGTGGAGCAGGAGGTGGAGGCGGCGCCGCTCCGCCCGGCGGCATTTCACCGCGCGAGATGGCTTCACAGAGGGCGAAGGGCAAAGCACGGATGATGGTCGCGGAGAACGCGAACTACACCAACGCGACGCTGATCTCGATCGAGAGCATAGTTCGCAGCCTGCGCGATCTGCCGGGTCGCAAGCTCCTCGTCCTCGTCTCCGATGGCTTCTTCCTCGGCGGCTCGAGCAGCTCGAAGGTTTACGACCTGCGGAAGATCATCGATGCGGCGACGAGGGCTGGTGTCGTCATCTACTCCGTCGACGCGCGCGGTCTGGTGGTCTCAATACCCGGAGGCGACGCATCTCAACCGGCGTCGATCGATGTTGGTTTGCCGGGTGCCCGCGCGCGGATCGAGACCTCGTCCATCGAGGCGAAGCGCGACGGGATGAATGCTCTGGCCCGCGATACTGGTGGTTTTCTCGTGCTCAACACAAACGATCTCAATGCGGGGATTCAAAAAGTGCTGGATCAGAACGCGATCTACTATGTGGTCGCGTGGGAGCCTGAGACGAGTTTTCGCGACGGCCGTTTCCGAAAGATCGAGGTCAAGGTACCGGGGCGGCCGGAGCTGCGTGTGCGATCAAGAAAGGGGTACTTCTCACCTGACGACAAGGAGACGGAAGAAAAGCTGAAGACCGAAGCCGCGATCGCGAGGAAGGCAAAGGAAGACCCGACGGATAAGACCGTGCGTGCCGTAAAAGAGACTCAGATTCGGGCGGGGCTGACCTCGCTTTTCCCGATGAAGGCGATCCCGATAGAGCTCGCGGCCGATTTTATCGACAACGCGGAGCTGGGTCCTGTCGCCATCATCACAGCGCACGTCGATGCCGCCAGTCTCAACTTTTCTCAGTTGAAGGAAGGGCAACAGACGCTACTCGATGTGGTGACGCTGGTCTTTGATGAGAAGGGAAAGGTTGCGGGGAACTTGAGCGAGCGGATCGACCTCAATCTGAGACCGCAGCTTCTTGATAGGGTGCGGAAGTACGGGTTCACGTATCGCAAGCTGGTGCCGCTCAAGCGACACGGTTTCCATCAGGTACGTCTGGCAATTCGTGAAGACAACTCGGGTCAGGTGGGGAGCGCGACGCGCTGGGTGGAGGTGCCGGACCTGGCGACGAAGAAGCTGACGTTGAGCAGTCTGCTGCTGACTACATCGTTGAAGGATGTAGAGAATGCGGGGGCGCCGGGGTACGAGCCGCGACCTACGCAGGCTTTGCGGACGTTCAGGGTCGCGACCGACATCGACTTTCTGGTGTTTACGTATTTTGCGCAGTTGATGGATGGGACGCCGGATCTGGTGCTCCAGACGCAGGTCTTTTCGGGGAGCAAGTTGATTTACTCGTCACCGTTGTCGAAGGTGCTCATGGATGGGGCTCTGGATCTGCAGAGGTTGCCATACGCAGCGCGAATGTCACTGGAAGGGTTTGCGCCGGGTGACTACGAGTTGCGGGTCGTGGTGAT
>JANNRD010000155.1:0-2050 GCA_031401095.1 Acidobacteriota bacterium | reverse complement strand
GCCCGACGACGACCGGAAAGCTGCTCTGGTTTGAAAACGTCTCCCCTGAAATGTAGGCATTGCCAGACGTGTCGACCGCGATCCCGGTCGCGCGGTCGCTGCTTGCTCCACCGATGTAGCCGAGATAAGCGAGGGCATTTCCAGCCGGGTTGACCTTCGCGACAAAGGCGTCGCTCGGGCCGCCGTTGTAGAGCAGGTCGGGCCCGGCGGTGACCGGGAAGGTCAGATGAGCGGACGAAGTCTCGCCCGCGATATACGCGTTGCCAACCGTATCTACTGCAATGGCGTTGGCGAAATCGTCTCCATCGCCGCCAACGAACCCGCAATAGATGATCACCGCGGGGTCGATCACCAGCTCCCGGGTCCGATCGTAATCGCCAATTCTGAAGCCATATGAGACGCCGGTCGAACCCTCGCGAGCAAACAGCTGATAGGCAGTCGCAACCTGACTCTGTGCCCCTTTATTCTCCTGAAAAGAGATCGGTGATTCATCGTGGAATGCGCCAAGCGGTGTCGAAACTTCAAGTTCCCCATCCGGGCTGAGGCGGACGCTCTGGGCACCTCGATAGGCGAGGCGAATCCTCGCGGGATCGCCGCCGGGCTTAACGTTAAAAGAATACTTCAATCGGCTTGCGGTCCCCGAATAGACGAGATCGATTCCAGGCCATAGCTCCCGATAGACAACCTTCGAGACGCTGTGCAGACCAGCTTTCCACGCCGAGGGGGCACCAGAGAAGTAACTGACAATCGTCTCACTCTGTTGGACACCTTCGGGTTGGACCGATGGATTCGCATCGACAAAATCGAGCTTGACGGCCCAACGTTGCCCACCGCCTCCGGGTCCACGCCGGGCGAAGCTGAAGGTCAACCCATCTGCTGCGAGGTAGACGGTCTTATCAACTCCCGGAATGTAGTACGCGATCTTTTTGTCGAGCTGCCCGCGGTTTTCGACAAAGTAGAGCGGGAATTTGCCAAAGTCGTTTCTCAAATCGCGAGCATTTCGACCGGCGTCGCCCGACCGAGCGTCCGACTTGGCATCCCAAGATGGAGTGGCTACACCGAGCGGTAGCAACAACTGCTGCGGTTCGTGACGAGCAAATGTCTGACTGGCCAAACCAATCACGCGAGGGTAGAGCCCGGCGACGATGGCGAGAGCAAGAATGCCGAAGAGGAGCAGGGTACTTCTCGATCGAGGGGCTCTCAGTTCGCGCATGACAAAGAAATTGCAGTGGCGTATGAGCGTTCTGTTGATGCTTCGCATGTGGATCGCCTCCGTTTAGCAGGGATCCTGGCTCGACCTGGCCTGCTCTGCTAACGTTTTGGTTGCTATGTCTGGGGCGAAGGAAGCAACACCGTTGAAAAAGCTGTTGCCGAGTATTCAGCTGCCAGAACTAAAGTTACCGAGTGCAATGACATTTTGCAAGCGGCGGCGGATTGACCCGCCGGGTACATCGGGTTCGTCCTTGCCAGCGGCGTCGCCTTCTCGAGCTCAACGGGCACGAACAATCCGAGCTCCGACCCCTTCCGCCAACGCCAGGCGAGCGACTCATTGGCTTCCACCAGAGCACCGAAGAGGTACTTTGATAACCAATACGTTGACAAAATATGATTGAGTGAATAAGATCACTAGCGTGACTATGGCAGCCGTAGAAAATCTTTTAAGGGTGCCCCGGAGCGCGATCATTGAGCTCTTAAAGGGGAAAGGCGCATTGAGTGTGGCGGATCTGGCGAAGGCGCTGAATGTTTCGCGGGTCTCCATCCGTCGGCATCTGGGGCTGCTTGAAAGCGATGGCCTCATTCGCTATGAGGAAGAACGGCACGAGCGGGGACGACCGCGATTCATCTTTCGACTGACGGAGAAGGCGAATTGTCTCTTTCCAAGAGCATACGATGACTTCGCTCGAGACATTCTGGTCCAGCTGGAAGACCAGTTCGGAGTTGACGCGCTCGAGAGTGTTTTTCTCGCGCGAGCAGACAAGCTGATCGAGCAGCTTAAGGCCGAATGTGCGGGCCTGACCTTTGACAAGAGTCTCAAGCGTTTGACCCAGCT
>JANNRD010000154.1:0-4979 GCA_031401095.1 Acidobacteriota bacterium | reverse complement strand
CAAAACTCCTCTGAACGAGTAAGCGCCCGAAATAGTCGACCACCTGTTCTGGTGTTGGCGTGGCGCCGAGGTTGCCGCCGAAAACGAGGCCCGAGATGTATGCATTCGGGAGCAGTGTCGTATTGGCGACCGTCGCATTGAAGAAATTTGCGCGATTGAGTATCTGGGAGGTCGAGACCCACTCTTCGCGTCCCGTCCACCCAAAGACGTCGGGTGGCCAGAAGAGCCACTGCCCCATCGCCTGGAGGGTCCTGTTGTACCCCCTCGGGTTGACCCCGCTCAGTCCAAGCAGACGCAACGAACTGATGAGATAGATGGTGGGCCATTTGGTCAACGAATTGAGAGCCCGCTCGGAGTAGAACTCCTTGACATTGAGAAACAGATCGCGGAGCAGAGCCTTGATACTGAAATTGTTTCTCAGCAGGACAGCAGTCAGATGCTCGATGACATGCGGTTCCGGATCCTCGTAGGCAAAGTGCTCGAAGAGCTTCTTGCTCAACATCCGCGCGCTCGCCGTTCGCTGCGGCTCTTTGTTGAGAACAAGGTCGACAATGTCGTCGCCATCGAAGTTCTGTGCCACCCCAAAGACTGTCTTCGAACCGACGTCGTGCTGCGCTAAGGCAGTCGGGAATTGCGCGTTCGGTAACGGGACAACAAGAGCCGGGTCGGTCGCATTTCCATTGAGGGCGGTCGGCTTGTTGACCGTGTCCGGCCGATCCAGGCTAAGCAGATTATAACCCCAGCCGGTAAACGCTCGGGCCGCCTGTTGGACATCCGTTTCGGTATAGGTTCCATTCTGTGAGGCATCGAATCCGAGCATGAATATCTCGAAGAGTTCCCGAGCGTAATTCTCATTCGGGCTGGCCTTCCGATTGAAGATGCTATCGAGCCACCTGAGCATCGCCGCGTCGCGGTTCATACCCTTGCAGAGATCACGGAAATTGCCGGTCGCATGCTGTCGCTCGAGCTGGTTCTGCCAGTAGAGATGCTTCCCGCCGTTGGGATCGGCAACCTTTTCATATGACGTGGCAAAGTGATCGTGCCAGAAGTGCACCATTCTCTCGCGCAGTGGCTTCTTTGTTCTAAGCATGACGGTCAGCCACCATGTCGCAACATCGTCGATACTGACGAGGGCGATGTCGGATGAACCGGCTTGCGTTGTCGGCGCCAGGGGGACCGTCGGGTCCTCGGCGACCAGTTCGTGATTGACCAGTTCATCAACCGTGGTTTCAAGGCCTGCCGCCACCTTGGCATCAATCTCAGCCGGCGTTGCGCCAAAGGCGGCGCGGCGCATAAGATGCGCAATCTTTTCATATTGACTCGGCATAAGGGCGTCCTCCAGCGAAATAGCAGAGATCGAATCAGTCAGAACCTAACTCACAGCTGACCGTCAACGTCAGGAATCCGGCACAACCCGGGCCGAGCTTCCAGCGAAGCTTGTAGCAACCGTAGGGACACACCAGAATTCTTGACCGGCATTGAGACAATACGTAAGAGTCGAGGGCTGAAAAAGAGTCTGAAAATATCTCAGACAGATACTCGTTCCTGTTCAGCGCTACCCACAATGACACCGCAGGCTCGACAATCCTTCGGAACTTTCCAGCTAGGGGAAGGAGTTCAGGTTAGCCCAAACTCATCAGAAGCGCAGATATCATACTGAATATCAGGAGCTGTGTCAAAATGAATCGATGCCCTCCCCGATGCCTTGACGCGACTTCGATCGAGGGGTTCGAGTGGGTGATCGAGATCAACTTGCCGAGCAAGTGGTCTGCGTTATAGTCTTTTGCCGCGAAAGGGGCCAGCAATATGCCAATCAAGATCGAAGGGCTTCATCACGCCGGTTTTCTGGTGACCGACATTGACCGCGCCGCCGCTTTTTACGAGGGGATTCTCGGACTCCTCGCACTGCCGCGGCCCGACTTCGGCTTTCCGGGCCGCTGGTACGACCTTGGCACCGGCCAGCAGTTGCATCTCATGGAGAGCGATCAAGCTCAAAGTCAAACTGATCAGCCGAACTTTGACCGGCATATCGCGCTCTCCGTGGGTGACGTCGAGGAAACCGAGCGCGCGCTGGAGCAGGCAGGCGTCACCGTCGCTCGTGGCAGCGGACGAGCCGGTCGACCGCAGCTGTTTATTCGCGATCCTGACGGCAATATGATTGAGCTGCGCTAGGAAAACCGCCAGCGTGCCGGGACAGTAAGGGAAAGAAGAGAAACAACGGAACAGGCGGACATAGACGGAATAAATGGAATTCCCTATTCTGCCTTCCGTATGTTCCGTCTATTTCCGTCTGTTCCGTTGTTTCTTCTTCAGACCATTCCGTCGGTAGGGCTGCTTGCGCTTGCATACGGTCGCTTCGGCATGCGGCCCGAGAGATAAGCGAGACGTCCGGCAACGACGGCCAGCTTCATTGACTCCGCCATCGCACCGGGATCACGAGCTTCCGCGATCGCCGTGTTCATGAGAATCCCGTCTATCCCGAGCTCCATGGCAAAGCACGCATCCGACGCGGTTCCGACTCCGGCGTCGACGATGATCGGCACTTCGCGAACGTGTTCGCGCATGATTCGCAGGTTAGCCGGATTCTGAATGCCCATACCCGAGCCGATCGGCGCGGCCAATGGCATAACCGCGGCGGCACCTGCATCGATCAGCTTGCGCGCCATGATCAGATCGTCGGAAAAGTACGGCAAAACCGTGAACCCTTCCTTGACCAATATCCTTGTCGCCTCAAGCGTCGCTTCATTGTCCGGGAAAAGCGTCTTCTGATCGCCAATGACCTCAACCTTGATCCAATCCGACATCCCAACCTCACGCGCAAGACGCGCGGTTCTGACGGCATCTTCGGCTGTATAACACCCCGCAGTGTTCGGCAGCAGTGAAAACTGATCGAGATTGATGAAATCCAGAAGCGAAGGCTGAGTACGGTCCGTCACGTTGACCCGCCGGACCGCGACGGTGATCATCTCAGCGCCGCTACGCGCGAACGCCTCAACCATCTGCTCGTTCGTTCGATACTTGCCGGTGCCGACAATGAGACGCGAGCTGAACTCCCGGCCCGCAATGACAAGCTTATCCATAGTCGCTGAAGACTGCCTTTCAGTATGCTGACAGTGATTGATTGCCAGAACAACTACTATAGCGGCAAGCTGCTCGGCAGGGCAACAGATGGATTCCGGATTTTGGAGTGTGCCTTTTCACTCATCAATCAAACATAATTCAAATTCCAAATTCTATCTTTACATGTCGCTCCTAAGACACCTCAGGACCCCGTAGATCCATCGACGCGTCGTTGCCTGCAACCTCACTTGTCAGCGAGCGCTTTCGCGAGTGAGGCTCCCTCTGCGCAATGACCGTAGGTGCTGAAGTAGCGTCCCGTGTGAGTCATCTGATCGAGAGCGAAAAGCTCGCGCAGATTGCGACCTCTGACTGCCGGGCCGATCTCAATTCCTGTCGACATCGCAAAACCATCGGTCTCCCGGCTGAGGAGATTCCCGTGAGTCGCGTGCATCCGGGCGAAGGCGCCGAAGAACGGGCTTCCTACTAAATAACCATCTTCAAAGCTGACGAGGACATCGCCGACGGTGTCAACGTGCTCAGTCAAGCCATCGAACAGTCGTCGCACCGGATCGGGATAACGATGGTCGCGCGTCGCGGCCCACCAATCGTCAAGCTTGGCGAATCCATCCGTATCCAGCTGACCTGCTGCGGCCATCGATGACAGAATGCCCTTCAGGTCAAGCGGATCTCCTCCCAGGTCCGAATACTTGAAGGAGATGCCCTTCCGCTCGACACGCGCCTCCCCGCGTCTACTGATGAGAGTCAGCGCATGTCCCTCTTCGCCGGGCTCTTGAAAGGCAGCGAGATCGACTCCGGTCGTGGCCGCACAGACCTCGGCAATCCTCCTCCGATTCTCCGGGTTGGTGAAGAGCGCAGCGCTGCCAACCAGTCCGTATCGTGGAAGGACTACAGAGTGCGGGCCTGTCAGACTCTTCTCGACGGTAAAGCCGGCGTTTTCAAGCGCCAGATTGAGTTGAACGATGCGCTGCTCGGCGAACAGGTTGCCGTGATCGGAGAGCAAATCAATCTCTAACTGCCCAGCGGATTCCGCCCGCAGACTCTCGAGCGTTCGGTCAAAAGAGCGCAAGAGTGTTTTGAGCGGACGCTCACCGCCCAAATGAGCGAGCGAATCAGTCGCACCGATGTAGGCTACAAAGAATGAATTGTCTGAAGCCCGGAACTCGCGGTCGAACGCAGCGACATCCTCCTGGGCAACAATGATTGCGCCAAGCGGTTGGGCAATGTACGCAAACGATCCGCGCAGGGCCGGCGCGTGATAGCTGAAGAGCTGCCGAAACGTACCTCGAATAAACGCGCCGCCGCGGACTCGGTCTTGAAACCCGCCGATCAGCCGGTTACCGTCGCGATCGTAGTAGTGGTCTTCATAGCCGGGCGAATTCTCGGCTCCGAGAATCTCGATCATTGAAGGGTTCGTCAGCGAGGGGAAGGTTGCCACCATTCGCGCCGGCTTGTGAAACGAACGAAATGCACCTTCAGCGCGAAGGTCGACGATGGTCTGATAGGGAACGCCGTCAAGAACAACTACCAGCCGCCTTGGTACCTCAGCGACTCTCGGCCGTTCCCCGCTGATCAGGGAGTAGGCTGGCATGATGAGGCAGCTGCCAAGCAAGTAAAGCGGCAACCACAGTTGTTCCAATCTTCTCAACAACGTCAACTTCAGGCCCTTCAAAAACCGGCCTGTGCCAAACGAACGATTGTCCAGCTAGACATAAAGACAATCGCTCGCGTGACACAGGCTCAGGGTTAGCGCGATTGTGTCACTTGCTTGAGGGCAAACATGGTGCCACGATGCGATTCGACTCTATCTCATACAAAGGGGAAGGTTGTTTGTGTGTCGGGGCATTCGGCTCGATGGGCAAGTGTCAGCAGAAGGCCTCAGTCGTCGGCAGAATCCGGCA
>JANNRD010000153.1:0-2526 GCA_031401095.1 Acidobacteriota bacterium | reverse complement strand
ACGATCTCACCAAAGGTCGGATTACATTCCGACACCGCAACTAGTCAATGTGAAGCAAGCGGCCGCCTCGCTACCGCGGGTGGGTCCCGATTGCCGCACCGCCCCGACATCGCTCTACTGCATCGATGCAAGCGTCCCCAGGACGTGGTAGCCGCCATCGACGTAGATCACCTCACCGGTGATGCCGCGGGAGAGATCGCTCACCAGAAAGAGTCCAGTATCGCCCACTTCGGCCTGCTCTGTTGCCCTTCGCAGAGGTGCGACGGCTCGATGATGATCAACCATCCTGGTGATTCCCGAGACACCACGCGCGGCCAGCGTCCGGATCGGGCCTGCTGATATCGCGTTGACCCGGATCCCATGCGGTCCGAGATCATTGGCCAGATAACGAACTGTCGATTCAAGTGCGGCCTTCGCTACTCCCATGACGTTGTATCCCGGAACCACTCGTTTTCCTCCAAGATAGGTGAGGGTGATGATCGAGGATCCTGCGCGAAGAAGTGGCCGCGCTGCACGCGTCAGAGCCACCAGGGAATAGACGCTCACATCCATGGCGGTCGCAAAGCCCTGCCTGGAGGTGTTGATAAACTCGCCCGTCAGGTCCTCGCGCGGGGCATAGGCGATCGAATGCACGAGGAAGTCGAGCTGACCACACTGACTTTCAACATTCTTTATGAGATCCGATATCTGAGCGTCATCGGAGGCATCACAAGGGAAGGCAGACGCACCGGGTATGTCAGCAACAAGTCCTGTGACATTCTCGCGGAGGCGCTCATTTTGATAGTTAAATACGAGTCGAGCCCCTTCCCGCGCCGTTGCCTCGGCGATTGCCCAGGCGATGCTGTACTTGTTGGCGACGCCAACGATCAACCCATTCTTGCCCTCTAATAGCATATGTCTCGATCTCCGGAATCTACTCTCGTGTGAATAACAACGACGCTACTCGCGAAACATAGCACGATTCGCCACCCGTTTGAATTGCCAGTCCGTCTACTGGTCGAGCCTGACCGCGAGAAAGACGAAGCGTGAGAGTCGCTGCTCACTCGAAAGTCGGTGGGCGACCATAAGGAAGCACTGCATCGCCGAGAAAACCTCATGACCTTCGATTCGAATGAGGTCGTCGCGATACCTCTCCCGGGCCTCGTAACGTCTCGCCGAGGTTAGAGTCACGTTATCGGATACGTTGCGCACGTGACGAACCTCAAAGCCCGCGAGTTTCAACAAACGCTCGTTTTCACCGGGTGGAGCGAAGTTCATCGCCCCGATCCCACTCCGGGCCGCCACTTCATCGCTGCTGAGGATGCCAGTCACCGTGATCGCATCGGTGAAGAGCAGGCGTCCCGCTGGCGCCAGCATTCGACGAAACTCTCGAAAGACTGCAAGGCGGTCGGCGAGATGGTTGATCGCGTCGATCGAAATGATTGCGTCGTATGACCCGGGCTCATAAACCAGCGGTTGATTGGCATCGGCAATCGAGAAGGCGACTCCCTCCAGGCCTTCCTCGTTCGCGATTCTGTTTGCGTCCCGAATGCCGCTCTCGCTCTGATCGATGCCGGTCACGCGGCATCCAACCTGACGCGCCAGAAAGAGCGCTGGTCCCCCAGAGCCACAGCACACGTCCAAAACACTCATCTCTGCGTTGAGTTCAAGCAAAGCCAGAAACCCGCGGTACTCGTCAACCGTCAACCAGCTGTTCTGGCCAATGTCCTCACCAAAAGCCTCAGAGCGCACTCGCGCCAACACGCTGTTCGCGAAATTGTCGTAGACGCTATCGTAGAGGTTCCCCGGTTTGCTCATCGCATGAAGTCACCAATCTCATCGCTGTTCGGAAAAAGAAGCGGGGTAGCGATCGGTCCGCTACCCCTGATAGTAACCTGCTGCCTTCACTGGGCGCTAGAAGAGAATCTTGATATTTGATGGATCCGGCTCGTCAGAGAGTTGGTTAATGACGCTGAGCTGGCCGTTGGTCACTTCAAAGACTTTCCAGAGGGTACCGCCGCCACTTGGCGGACTGACGAACGCTACCTGCTGGCTACCCGCAAAGACTCGGACCGAGACCCTTGCCTGATTGAGCCCCAGACTGCCACTTAGATCGCGATTGCTGTAATTCTGCACCGAGAAGCGGTAGACGCCGTTCCCCTGCGGCGTGAAGGTGACGGTCTCAGGACCGATACCCGTTTGATCGTCCCTATCGAACTGGGCCGACGCTGGTGTCAGAAGGTCCGTCTCGCCGTTCCACCAGACGTGGAAGCGTGAACCGCCCTGCGATGGACCGGTGAGATGTGCGTCCAGATCGATCCCGGTCTGCCAGGCAACCACGACCCGGTATTGACCTGTCGCGAGCGGCGCCGTCAAGGCAATGGGGGCGAGGGCCGCCTGTTCCCCTCCAGCTATGCTGGTTGACTGCGTCGCTGTGATGAAGCCGGCTGCTGATGCAGCCACCGAGAAGTTGGAAGGTCCCAGGAGATAGAGGCTGTAGAGGCCTTGCGCATTGGTCAGAGCGTGTCGCAGAGTCCCGGTTGGCGT
>JANNRD010000152.1:0-25604 GCA_031401095.1 Acidobacteriota bacterium | reverse complement strand
TTGATCCTCGCGACGCCGGCCGCTGTGGTGGCCGGGATCGGCCGTCTCGCCCGAGACGGCGTCCTCGTCAAGAGTGGGGCCGCCCTCGAAGCAATGGCGAAAGTCGATTGCGTGGTCTTTGACAAGACAGGGACGATCACCGCCGGAAGGCCGGTGATCGTCAACATGACCTGCTTCAACGGCCATTCGGAGAACGAACTGCTGCAGATGGCGGCGCTCGCGGAACAGCGATCCGAACACGTGATCGCTCAACTGATCCTTGGCGAGACACGCCTGCGAGGGCTGGCGATTGCAGCGGCCGAGGAGTTTGTGATCGATCCCGGGCTCGGCGTTGCCGCTCGCTCGAACAGCCAACGCGTCATTGTCGGCAATCTGCGCATGATGGTGGCCCACAACATCGCGATCGCCGATGGGGCCGAGGCAGTGCTGGCGGCTCTTGAAGCTGACGGGGGCAGCCCCGTGATCATCGCTGAGAACGGCATAGTTCAGGGCGTCATCAGCGTCCGGGATAGCCTGCGCCCGGAATCGAAACGTGCGATTCATCAATTGCGGCATGCAGGGATTGCACGCGTCGTGGTCCTGACTGGCGACCGCAACCGGGTCGCACAGAGCATCGGGCGCGACGCCGGCGTTGATGAGGTACAGGCTGAGTTGCTGCCGCACCAGAAGGTCGAAGCGATCACGCGCCTCCAGCAGGCTGGACATCGTGTTGCAATGATCGGTGATGGGATCAATGACGCCCCAGCCCTCGCGATGGCCGATGTCGGGATAGCCATGGGGCTGACCGGAACGGACATCACGATTGAAGAGGCTGACGTCGTCCTCACAAACGACCGTTTGGATCGGCTGCCGCTGCTGATCGAGGTCAGTCGAGCCACTTTCACGGTCATCAGGCAAAACATTTGGATCTTCGCTCTCATGGTCAATGTTCTTTCCGTCCTTGCCGCTTCGTACGGCCTGTTTGGGCCCGCAGGAGCTGCCGCGACGCACCAGATATCGGCGCTGTTGGTCGTCCTCAACTCGCTCCGGCTGCTCGGTTACGGAACATTTGATAAGAGTGTCATCGGGAGGCGTCTCCGACAACTGTGGCACGAGGCTGGGCATGAACTCGAGCACGCCAACCATTGGTTGAGGCATCGAACGGACAAGCTGTCGCTGTCCGCGAGCTGGCATTCCAGTCGGCACTGGTTAGAGGATCACCGGCGATCGGTTACCAAATATGCCGCAGCCTCATTAATCCTGTTGTACGCGACGTCGGGAATGTGCGCTATCGGTCCTGACGAAACGGCGGTGGTCCGGCGCTTTGGTCGTAAGACGGGCCAACGGTTGGTGCCGGGTCTACACTTTCGCTTGCCGTGGCCGGTTGAAGAGGTAACGAGGCTTAGACCAGCTCACGTGCAGGTCGCGGAGATCGGTTTTCGCACGATGGCGACTGCGGCCCCCAAGGCAGATCTTGCCGAGCCGGCTGCATATGAGTGGAATCTCCAGCACCGGGGTGGCCGCTACGAGAGGAAGGCTGAGGAGTCGCTCATGCTGACGGGCGACGAAAATCTGATAGAAGTGAATGCGGTGGTGCAGTACGCAGTCAGCGCACCTGACGACTTCCTCTTCGCGACGCGCGAACCTGCCGACTTGATTCGAGTCGCCGCGGAGTCGGCACTGCGTGATCTGATCGGCAGGACGAGCCTTGATGCAGTTCTCACCGAGGGACGCGCAGAGATCGAGCTTCTGACCAGGGAAAGTGTCCAAAGGCGGCTCGACGAGTATCGGAGCGGGCTGCGCGTGATCGCGGTGCAGCTTCAGGACGTGCATCCCTCGATCGAGGTTGTCGACGCGTTCCGTGATGTTTCGAGTGCGTTCGAAGAGAAGAGCACACTGATCAACCAGGCCGAAGCATATCGGAACGAGCAGGTTGAACTTGCGCGCGGGCTGGGCCTCGCCAGACTTGCGGAGGCTGCTGGTTACACCGCCAGCCGGGCCAATCGAGCGACAGGCGATGCCGACCGATTCACCCAGGCCGTAGAGGCCTTCAAGGACTCGCGAGGCGTCACTGAAACACGGCTCTATCTCGAGGCAATGGAGCAGGTCCTCGCGGGAAAGAAGAAGATGATTATTGATGCCTCGAAGTTTGGCAGGCGGCAGATGCTTTTTGTCGATCAAAAGGGATTTGCGATCGCTCCGGGGACGCTAGAGGAGAAGTAACCATGCAGAACAGAACGCGAAGACGGTTGATTGGGTCGATGCTCGTGCTTTTTGGCTTCCTCATCCTGTGGCGAGTCTTCTTTACCGTGGACGAGACCGAGTATGCGATTGTCACTCAGTTTGGGCGACCGGTACGAACGATCGGGGCCGCCGGACTGAGTGCGAAGTGGCCGTGGCAGAGTGTGCTCAACTTTGATCGGCGGGTGCGTGTCTATAACCCGCGGCCCTCAGAGTTTCTGACGAAAGACAAGAAGAACATCGTCGTCGACACCTACGTCTGCTGGCGCATCGCTCATCCGAATCGCTTTCTTCAGACTGTCAACGACTTGACGGGAGCGGAAATGCGGCTGCATGACACGGTCTGGGCGGCCGCTGCGGCGGCCCTTGGGAACACCGATCTCTCCGCGCTCGTCTCGACGAAGCCGGACGAGGTGAGGGTTGAGGAGGTCATGAGGCAGGTCACCGAGCAATGTCGCGAGCGAGCAAGTGAACAGTACGGGATCGAGATCCTTGATGTGCGCGTCAAGCGCCTAAACCTGCCGACACAGAATCGCGAGAGCGTTTTTGCGCGGATGCGGGCAGAACGCGAGCGTATCGCCCGCCAGTACCGGGCAGAGGGCGAAGCTGAAGCGCTGAAGATCCGCGCCGAGGCAGACAAGGAGAAGTCACGTCTCCTGTCCGAGTCGTATCGTGAAGCAGAGAAGGTCCGTGGCGATGGTGATGCCCAGTCAACGAGAATCTATGCCGATGCATACTCGCGTGACCCGAAGTTCTACAAGCTCGTCCGGACGCTGGAGGCCTACCGCAAGGTGATCGATCCGAACACGACTGTGATCCTGTCGTCTGATTCCGAGTTGTTAAAGCTGCTGACTCAAGGGCGGGTGAAATGAAGGGACACGACCATCCGCATGGTGAGGGCCTCGACCATGACGGCCATGATCGTCACTCGCACCGCCATGGTCACGAGGACCATGGCACAGAGGAGGAGAACTTCCCCGGAATGACGCGCGGAGGGTCCCTCAGAAGGCGAGTGGCTCTGGCGCTGCTGCCCGTCTACCTGTTGACGGGTGTTTATTTTGTTGCTCCCGAACAACAGGCGGTGGTCAGCCGATTCGGTCGAGTCGTTGCGAAGGGCGTCGGGCCGGGGATCCACTTTCATCTTCCGTGGCCAGTCGAGAGCGCGGTCAAGCTGAAGGTCCTCGAGACCAAGCGGCTGACGATCGGTGTCGAGATTGCGGATCAGGTGCTGGGGCGGAGGGCGGCCGAGAGTCCGGTCGAGTACCTGACGGCAGACCAGAATATCATTTCAGTCGAGATGGCTGTGCAATATGCGATCAAGGACGCAGCGGCCTATCTTTATCGTTCGCAGGAAGTGACACAACTGGTCGCGCGCGCGGTTGAATCTGCGTTCGCGCAGACAATCGCGGCCGAGCCTGTCGACGGGATTCTGACGACGGGCAGAATCGCCGTCCAGAATGCGACTTTGCAGCACTCACGGGAAATCCTCGATCGCTATCAAAGTGGCATATTCGTCAGCTCGATTAATATCGAGAGCGTGGCTCCACCAGTCGAGGTTGGCGACGCCTTTCGCGATGTGGCGAGCGCTCGCGCCGACCGGGATCGCATCATCAACGAAGCGCACGGCTATGCCAATGACGCTCTCGCAAAGGCCGAGGGCGAGGCAGAGAAACTGAAGAGCGAAGCGGCGGGAGATCGTCAACAGCGCATCAATGAAGCGACTGGAGACGCGGATCGTTTCAAGAAATTGCATGCCGAGTACGCTCGGGCGCGGGACATCACGGCGCAACGTCTCTACCTCGAGGCGATGGAGGAGATTCTCCCCCGAGTGAAAAAGGTTGTCATTGATTCGTCCGGCGGAAAGTCGCTCATGGACCTCGGGATTATTAAGCCAAACCCGTAATGCGGGGACGACAGCAGCGACGATAGGGATGGGGATTGGATCGAGCGATGAAACAAAGATTGCCAGCGATCCTGACGATTCTCCTGATTGTCTCGGCATTCGTCGGGCTGACGCAGCGGGAGCGTTTGTGGAAGCTGATCCGGCCGGAAGAGACGACTCGCGGGCCCGAGGAGTTGGTCTGGCGCACCTCCGATGCCGCGAGGAGGGGCGATGTCCGTTCTTACCTTGACTGCTTTGGCGACAGGCTGCGGGATCGTCTCGAGCGAACAGCCGCTGAAATGGGTGAGGCTCAGTTCAGTGACTACCTGACGCGACTCAATCAGGAACTGACCGGTATCGCGGTCTCAGATCTCGAGCGGCCGAACGATCAGATCGCGACTCTGCGCGTCGAGTTTGTCTATCGAGGCAAGAACGAAGTTCAGAAGCACGAGTTCAAACTGGTCAATGGATCGTGGAAGATCGTCGGTGTCGGGGATGCCGAATGGCTCAAAGGCCTGCTGCCGTGGGGCACGGACGCCAGTGGTAAGGAGTGAGTCACAACCTCGGGTGTAATTTTGAAAGCGTCAACCCTGCTCTTACCATTTTAAGTTCTTCTCTGTGCATTCTCTGTGTCTCGGTGACTCTGCGGTTGACTACGAGCAACCACAGAGCCACGGAGACACAGAGAATGCACAGAGAGGAACCCTATTAGGGCAGGGAATTGACTGTCAGTCGCGCGGTATAGTACGTTGCTGACTAACCACTATTCGATAGACTGTTGACTGTCGCGCTGCTGGGATGAAGCGGCAGCAAACGTCGGCCAGAGCCGTAAGGATCTGACCGGCAGAAAGCCTCGCTGGTGCGCGTGCTTTGTCGCTAACGTCGCAGCTGGATGCGATGTCTTCGGAGCCAGCCTTCACTGTATCGGCTGCTCCGCTCGCCTGATGTGGGACCAAACAAGGAGCAGGAATCATGTGTAAGCTTGCCACGTTGATCGTCCGGGCGCTTCCGGTGGTCTTGTCGCTGACCTTGATCGCCAACGGGCAGACTGCAACCGCAACTTTGAAGGGTGTGGTGCTTGATGGCAGTGGAAACGTCACTCCCGGTGCGCTCGTCGCGCTGACGCAGAAGAGTACCGGGCTTAAGCGGAGCTTCACGACCGATGACGGGGGCCAATATGCGTTCACCTTCATTGAGCCGGGCCAATACACGATGGAGGTCAAGGCGAAGGGATTTAAGGGCTTCCGCAGGGATGACTTAACGCTTGAAGTTGGCCAGAGTGCGGCGCTCAATGTCAGCCTCTCACCAGGGGACATCAGTGAGACCGTGACTATTTCAGGCAATGAAACCGCGTTGCAACTAGACACGGCTTCGAGCTCGCTTGGGGGTGTTGTCAATCGCAAGCAGATCGACGCGCTCCCTCTCAACGGTCGCAATATTATGCAGCTTGCTCAGCTCGAACCGGGCGTCAACTCTTCTCCTGGTTCGCGAGCGGCAAACCCGGGCGGGGGCGCGGGTGGCTACGCGGAACTCTCCATCAACGGAGGTCGAACGCTGACCAATGAAGTCATCGTTGACGGTGTGCCGATTACCAACAAGGCTGACAATCTGGTTAGCCTGCGTCCTTCCGTCGATGCGGTCCAGGAGTTCAGAGTCGTTACTAATTCCTACTCCGCCGAATACGGACGAACCGGAGGTGGCGCGCTCAATTTCTCGACGCGCGCTGGAACCAGCAAGATCCGCGCAACGCTGTGGGAATTTCTTCGCAACGATGCAGTCGACGCAGCCTCGTTCTTCTCGAACTCATCTGGTCAGGGCAAGGAGAAGCTTCGTTTCAACCAGTTTGGTGGCAACATCGGTGGGCCGGTCTACATGCCGCACTTTGGTGAAGGCGGTCCGACGACGAGCAAACTCGAAGGTCTTTTCTTCTTTTTCAACTACGAAGGCCTGCGTCTGCCGACAACGAACCTTCGGCAGTCGACCGTACCGACCGATAAGACGCGGATTGGCGATTTCTCCGAGTTGCTCGGCGCGGTCATTCCGAACCTGACGGTTCGAGACACAAATGGAACAGTCTTGCCCGCCAGACAAGGAATGATCTACGTACCTGGAGCGCTGGTTGCGGCGGGGCAGCCCGGGGCCGGATCGCGCGTCGTCTTTGCAAACAATCTGATTCCTGGCAGCCGCATCAATCCCGTTGGCAAGAATGTTGCTGCCGTCTATCCGCGGCCGAATCAGGCGGGTCTGAACCTCAACTACCTCATCAATTCCGCCGCGAATTCAAGTGACAATCAGTTTCTTGCGCGCGTGGATTACAATCTTTCGTCAACAAGACAGGTTTATGGAAGGGTCATCCAGGAACGGAACCTGGGCACGAATGCAGGACCGTTTCCGGGGAACATCGGCACTTCACAGGCGAATATGCGCTCGCAGACTCGCCCTGGCACGCTCGCTCTGGACTACGTCGACACATTGCGGCCCGAGCTTGTCCTTCACTTCAATGGCGGCTGGACACGCCAGAGCATTGTCAGCACGTCAGTCTCGGATGGATTTGATCCGACCAGTCTTGGCTTTCCGGCATATGTCGCCAACGCGTCAGGTGACAGCCGCATTTTCCCCACGTTTGCTCCGACGGCCTATGGAACGCTCGGTCCACCGCGTAACTTTGGGAGCACGAAGAACAACCAGGACACGTTCAGCTTCAATCAGGATGTGAGTTGGTTACGTGGCGGGCACTCGTTGAGGTTCGGCGCCAACGAGCGGGCATATCGCATCTACAACCATCGCCCGGACGATCCGGCGGGCAATTATGTCTTGACGCGCGCCTTCACTGCGCGGACCGCAACCGACATCATCTCGGGTGATCCGATCGCATCGCTGCTGCTCGGAAATCCGGCGTCTGGTCGATTGGGGATTGCACCAGACCCGGCGGTTCAGAATCTTTACTATGCGTTCTTCGCTCAGGATGATTGGAGGGTTAATCAGCGACTGACCCTTAATCTCGGGCTCCGCTGGGAGGCCGATTTGGCCAACACGGAGCGGTTTGAACGACTGACGAACCTCGATTTCAGTGCGGCCTTCCCAGTCAGCAGTCTGACCGTCACCTTCCCGGCAGCTACAAATCTGGGGACCCGAACGCTTCCAATACGTGGAGTGGTGACTCCGGTCGGGCGGGGCAGCGTCTCCACTCGTGAACAGTTCGACCGTGACCTGAACAACTTTGGCCCTCGCATTGGCTTCGCGTTTAAGATCAACGACAAGACAGTGCTTCGTGGGGGTGGAGGCATCTTCTATGGATCGAGCTCGGGCGGGGGATTCAGCAATGCTACCTACGCCATGGCGGATCTGGCGGAGACCGGTTTCATCGCGACCCTCGACAACGTTACCCCGACGCCGGGCACGAATCTCAGCAATCCGTATCCGAGTGGGATTGTGAAGCCGACGGGAACCTACGATGGACCGTTGACGGGCTATGGGCAACAACTACTCAGCGTGCGGTTGCGGAGTATTCGCCAGCCGAAGATCGCCCAGTGGAATCTCAATCTGCAACGTGAGTTTCCAGGACATCTCATCGCGCAGGTGGGATATGCAGGCAACGCCAGCATCGGACTGCTGGGTGGCCCAACGGACATCAATCAGCTGACTGACGCGAACCAGGCGCTTGGCGCGACCGTTCTCAACACCACCGTTGCCAATCCGTATTTAACACTTCCAGCCGATCAACGTCCCCCCTCGACTTCAATCCTCGGCCGGGCGACGGTCACCGTCGCGCAGCTACTCCGACCCTACCCCCAGTTTGGTCGAATCCAGTCGTACAATGTCAATGAATCGCATGCGACCTATCACGCGCTTCAGACAAAGGTCTCGCGTCGCTTCAACGACGGACTCGCCTTTACCGTGGCGTATACTTTCGCCAAGACGATTGATGACATCTCCGGGATTTCGGCGGGTCCGACGATTCAAGTGCCGAACTATCAGAACCTCTACAACCGGCGTGCGGACAAGTCTCTCTCGACATTCGATGTGCGACACCGGTTTATCGGGAACGTGACGTATGATCTTCCATTCGGGAAGGGGCGCAAGTATTTGCAGGAGGGTGCGGTCGGCAAGATCATGGGCGGATTCTCGGTGAACGCGATCACTCAGGCGCAGAGTGGTTTCCCAGTGTCTGTCACTGCCGTCAATGCGGCGCTGCTCGGTTTATCATTCACCCAGTTGCGACCGAACCTGATTGCCGATCCGACGCTACCCGATGGTCGTTCGACAGGGGACCGGGTCGCTCAATGGTTCAATCCGGCAGCCTTCGCACAACCAGCGCAGTATACTTTCGGCAGCTCACCGCGGACGTTGTCCAATGTTCGAGGACCGGGCTACTTGAGCACCAATCTCTCGATCCAGCGCGACTTCAGAATCACCGAAACGCTCGTCTTCCAGTTCCGGGCGGAGGGGTACAATATTTTCAACCGCGCAAATTTTGTGACCCCCGTCGCGATACTCGGGGCGAACAACTTTGGTCGCATCCTGGCGACTGAAGCACCACGGCAGTTCCAGTTTGGCGCGAAGCTATATTTCTGACCGCCTGACAGCAAGACCAATATGGAATTTGTCATGTTGCGTTCGTTTGATCACGCGGGCTACTACGAGACGCGGTTGATCCTCATGTTGGTCGTGCTCGGAGTTGCCGGGTGTTTTGCGGTTCGCAAGCGTGATTTCAGGTACCTCGTCATGTTTGCGAGCGGTGCGGTGTTTCAGGCCTGGATGGAGTACTCGCTGCAGAGAAGTTCACTGCGGGGAGCAAACTACAGTCTTTCAGTCTTTGGTCTGACGCTCTCTCCACTGCTGCGACAGATATTCCAGGGGTGCGTCGAAGGTGGAACGCTCAGCGTCATGGCCTTCTGGTTTGTTGATCTGCGCGGGGCTCTGAACGGAAAGGGGCCCGAATTCCGGGTTTATCTGTCGGTCTGCGCGCTGATCGTTGTCCTTGCGACGGTGGTCGGCTGGCTGTCTGTCGGTCAGCCGATCTCTTCGCCTCGCCCGATGTTTACGACCAGCAGAGTTCTCATGATCGGCGCCTATATTCTTGGCTCAGTTCTGTTGTGCTGGTGGCGAGGTGGCTTGCGGCAGCTGGGCTACTTCTATCTTGGACTGTTGATTTACATCGTCCTCACGTTCGAGCCACTGCATGCAATGGCCGCTCGGTATATTGGAGTTCGCGCCGCTGACGGCCAGGTGGTCAAGGCTTCCTTCCCACTGCAGATCATGATCATGAGCTTATCGCACGTCTGGGAAGTGGCCGGCGGAAAGATCCACTACTTTGCAATCCCGTTCGCAGTCGGACTACTCAGGCTTCGAGGAGGCTCTCATGGAAGCAATGAAGGAATTCCCTTACCGGGATTATAAGGTTAGCTACCTTGAAGCGGGTGAAGGCGAGCCGCTGGTATTCCTCCACAATGGCGGCAACGATCATCGCATCTGGGATTACCAGATCGCGCACTTTTCCGGAACTCATCGAGTGTTCGCAATTGATCATCTCGGATTTGGTCAGTCAGACAAACCACGGATCGAATTGCCACTCTCGCTCTATTCAGAAGCAGTCGAGGCATTCGTCGAGCACCTCAAGCTCAAGACAGTAACCCTGATCGGGAATTGTATGGGCAGTGCAATGGCATTTGATTATTCGCTGCGCCACCCTCAACGAGTGAATCGCCTGGTTCTCTGCAATATTACGTCAGAGCGAATTCTTCGTGCCGGTCCGCTGGGAGCAATCTACGATCAGTTCTCCGGGGACCGGTTGGCTCGCGAGGGGTTTATCGCCGGGCTCGAAGAGAAGGGGCTGACGAAGGAAGAGACTGATGGGATACTGCGCTCGCAGCTCGGGAGTTCGCCACCGCACGATGAAGAGTTTGCCGACTACCTGTTTCACCTTTACAACCAGCCGGGCCAGATGCGATCGCTCTATGTTGTGCTTTCGAATTTTGGCGAATATCGCTCCCCGGACGAGTTCTCCATACCTCCTGGTTTCCCGCCAACCTGCGTCATCTGGGGCAACGAGAATTTCATCCTCCCAGCGTCGGCTGGCGAAGAGTTCTGCGGGCGATTGCAGCCGGATCGCGCCGATTTCGTCGCAGGTTGCGGTCATTTGCTGATGCGGGAGAAACCAGACGAGGTCAACCGGATCATCGAGCAGTTCTTGAACGCGGAGCTCGCCTCGCATGGCGCCGGGCGAACTGCGGCGTAGGAATTAGCTACGAGAAGGGATACTATTGAAGCAACCCGACATCTCAGTTTCTCCAGGAGGTAGCTCTGATGACTAATGTAAGAAGGCGTGTGACGGCGGTTTTGGTCGCGAGCTGCGTCGTCGGCCTGATTTCCTGCACACAGCCGACGCCGCAACAACAAACCACGCCAGCGACCCAAGCCACGCCAGCGACCCAAGCCACGCCCTGGCCCCAGGCCGCGACTCCGAACGCTGCGCAGATCGCCCCGACCGGTCTTGGTAGCAGCCAGTTCAAGGAGAATCCAGACGTCCGCTGCGATCTGCTCGACATCAAGCGAGTGAGCGGCAACGCCCTCATGGTGAGGTGGCGTGTCGTCAACACGGGCGCCAAAGAGGTCCACTTCGACTTCCAGTGGGAGGACCTCTACTACATCGATCCGGCCGAGAACAAGAGATACAGCTATCTCACCGACTCGGAAGGGAAAAAGATACTCGACACCAAATGGGGCGCACTGCAGCCGGGCCAGCAGTGGTTGAGTTGGGCTAAGTTTCCCGCGCCGCCGCCAACCTCGACCAAGATCAGCATGAGCGTTGGCGGTTTCGCGCCCTTCGAAGACGTTGCTGTAGCGCCCTAGGGAGGCACTCGTGATTGATATGCGCAGGGTGCTGCGAACCTATTTGCTGGTCAATGCGATCATCCTTTTGGCGGCTGGGACGTTGCTCGCTCAAGGCCACCAACCCGGGGACCAGATCCCGCCGGGGGCGACGGCGAAAATCCTGCCTATCTCCGGCAAGGTGACGGAAATCAAAGGGCTGGGCTTAGCGGTGGCGGGCAAGTCCGCCGGGCTGGCAGCTGTCCTCAAGGACTTGGGTGCCAAAGTCACAGAGCAGGAGATCCGCATCGAGCTCGCGGCTGACGTCCTCTTTGACTTCGACAAGGCGACCCTCCGCTCTGAAGCCGGTCCGGCACTCGAGAAGGTCGGAGCCGTACTCAAAGGATATGCGAGCGCAACCACTGTCATCGAGGGGCACACTGACAGCGTCGGTAACGACTCCTACAACCAGGTGCTTTCGGAGCGGCGTGCAGTGTCGGTGAAGAGTTGGCTGACGTCGCACGGCATCGGCAACCCGATGACCACCCGTGGCTGGGGAAAGAAGAAAGGCGTCGCACCCAACACCAAGCCCGATGGCAGCGACAACCCGGAAGGCCGGCAGAAGAATCGCCGCGTCGAGATCACTGTCAAGAAGAGTTGATCCGCAAATGTAAAGTAACCTTTCGGCCCTTTCAGGTTGCTCTACATTGTTTCCTATGAATCGCGATCTCGACGCGGCCTGGGCTCATCTCTGTCTGCCCGACCACTGCTCTGGGGCGCTAAGCCCCGTCGTTGGGACCCGCTGTTTCTGAGGAGAAGATGTTGATCTCTTGGGATCACGGATGGGAGTGAAACACATCTTGGGAGCATTCTGTGTTCGTAGTCCCGCCTTCAGGCGGAAGCGGTGCAAGTAACCCATCCCGCTCCCAGCGAACGCTACCGCCTGAAGGCGGGACTACGAACACAGGTCGCTCTCCACGGAGATTGAGACGCTCTGATCCGGTTTGCTTCCGGCACCCGGGCTGGTGTTTCTGAGGAGAAAAAGAATGCAAAGCCGCCGACTCCTTTCGCTGTCTCTTTCCCTGCTCGCTCTCCTGTGTCTCAGCGGGACCGCCTCAGCAACCCAGCTTCTGGACGCAAAGGTCGACAGCAAGCTGGTGCCGGGTCCGGTTGAGTTTGCGGTGCTCCTGCCCGATGGCTATGAGACATCACGGGAGCCGCTGCCGCTGTTGCTCTTTCTGCACGGTGGCAACGGTGATAAGACTTTTCTCGAGCGAATGCGGCCTGTCTTCGAAGACGCCTGGAAATCCAGGACCATACCGCCAATGGTCGTCGTGACACCGAGTGTCACGCGCTCGTTTTACATGGACTTCAAAGACGGCTCCCAGAAATGGGAGACGTTCATCGTCACCGAGTTTCTCGCGCACCTTCGGGCGACTTATCACGTCACAAAAGAGCGCCGTGGCACATTTCTTTTTGGCATCTCGATGGGTGGGCTGGGTGCGCTCCGAATGGGGCTCAAGTATCCGGAGAAGTTCGCCGCGCTCGCAGCCCTCGAGCCGGGGATTGACCCCGCGCTGAAGTGGAAGGATGTCCTGCCAAAGAATCGATTCTGGCGCGGTCAGGATCTGATGGAGAAGATCTTCGGCAAGCCCTTTGATGAAGCCTACTGGGAAGCGAATAATCCCGCTGCCATTGCCGTCGCGCGCGCAGAAAGGATTCGTTCAGCAGGGATCGAGATCTATCTCGATGCGGGCGACGAGGACGCCTACCTCTTGCACGAAGCGACAGAGTTCATGCATCGGTTGCTCTGGGATCATCGTATCCCGCACGAGTATCATCTGGTGCGCGGAGCCGACCATGTTGGCCGAACGTTGCGCCCACGCACTATTGAGGGATTGGAGTTTCTCTCGCGTGTGCTGAATCCACCACCGCCTGACCCTCAGGCCGAGGCGCTTCGGAAACAACTTGCTCCACTCCGCAAGCAGGCGGAAGGAAAGCCTTAGTTGGTGTTTCTGAGGAGGTTCTTGCTGATGCCAAGACTGACCGCTCGGTACGTTTGTCGCATCCTGACAATCGCTGCTGCCTTCGTGATCGCGAGTGTTGGGGCAAGCGGACAAACGGGAAAGCCCGTTGACAGCTCGCAGGACAGATCGTTCTCCGGGAGGCTCAATCAGGCGCCTTCCTCAGACAAGCCGCGCCCCGTGCGGAACAATGCCGCACAGCCAGGGGACGAGGTCGTCACACTCCGATATTTCAAGATCAAGAAGGGTTCGTTTGATCAGTTCCTGCGAGCCAGCGTAGAGGGCATTTGGCCATACTTTGAAAAGATCGGGTCGCGGGTCATCGGGATGTGGCAGGTGGTGACGCCAGAAGGCGTTGCCGACGGCCCGCAGGCGAGCAAGGACTTTGATGAGGTTTACCTCTCCACCCGGTACGCCAGCGTCGATCACTGGAAGGCAACTCGCGACTCGGTGAGCCTCGGTGGCAACGGCCCGGATTGGGAAAAGTGCAAAGCAGCCCTCGACCTGCGCCAGAGTCTCACCATCTCGAGCAACGTCATCTTTCTCAAAGGCCAGATGGCCTCCGGTGGTCCGTACTTCCTGCCCGGACTGGATGAGGCCTACGAGAAGAAGAACCCAAAGTGAAGTTAGAGAGCTAATGAACCACAGGAACACAGAGACGGCACACGGAGATGCACAGGTGCCGGGATTCCTCTCTGCCAGTAGACCCACATCCTCCCTCCATTTCTTCTCTGCGCTTTCTTTGTGTCTTTGTGGCTCTCTGGTTGTTCGGGGCCGGGACATCGCCCAGTGGACATCTGCAATATATCCATGAAGACGTCCGCTGAAGAACCCCATTTAGAGGACATCGCGAACTAAGTTCTGATCAATCGCTATTCCACGCGCATCACTCGGCGAGAGTTGATAAGAAGGAGGCTATCTGGTGAACCGAAGCATAGGTTGGGCGATGAGTCTGATTCTTACGGCCGTGACACTCGCGGGCGAGTCGGATGCGGCGGCGCAAAGACGTTTTGTCGCAAGCACGAGTGGGCAGGCTGGACGCAAGCCCAATATCGTTCTCATCCTTGCCGACGACATGGGTGTCTGCGATGTGAGCATGTACAGTTGCAAGGGAATTCCAACCCCCAACATCGATTCGATTGCGAAGAACGGAGTGAAGTTCACCAGCGGGTACGTCACAGCACCGGTGTGTAGTCCGTCAAGGGCGGGTCTGATGACCGGTCGCTATCAACACCGCTTCGGTTTTGAGTTCAATGCCGGCGCTTTGCAACGAGCCCTAACCAACAAGGAGATGGGGCTGCCAACGACGGAGATCACGATCGCCCAGGTGATGAAGAATTCTGGCTACGCGACTGGCATGGTCGGGAAGTGGCATCTCGGAATGCACGAGAAGTTTCACCCGACGCAACGAGGCTTTGATGAATACTTTGGCTTCTTGTTTGGCGCCAACAGCTATGTTGACCCAAAGGCTCCGGGTGTCCTGACTGCCGGGGTCGAAGGCGAGGGGGCGTTTGTCTGGCCGCGCTCTGGACAGAATCCAGTCTTCAGAAACCGCGAACCGGTCGTCGAGAACGAGTATCTGACTGAAGCGTTCGCGCGCGAGGCGACGCGCTATATCGAGCGCCACAAGGGTGAACCGTTCTTTCTCTACGCTCCTTTCAACGCACCACACACTCCATTGCAAGCGACGTCGAAATACCTTGACCGGTTCCCGAATATCAAGGATGAGAAGCGCCGCATCTACGCAGCGATGGTGAGCGCGCTTGACGATGCCGTCGGGGCAATTCTCAGTAAGCTGCGGGAGCAAGGTCTCGAGAAGAATACTCTTGTCGTGTTTGCCAGTGATAACGGATGCGCGACCTACACCGGCGCCTGCACCAACGATCCGCTGCGGTATGGCAAACTAACCCATCTTGAAGGCGGCTTCCGTGTGCCTTTCGCGATGCAGTTTCCGGAAAAGTTGAAAGCGGGTGTGACGGAAGATCGAGCGATCTCGACACTCGATCTGTTTCCCACGTTCGTTGCCCTCGCAGGCGGAAAAATGCCGTCAGATCGCCCGTACGACGGCGTCAATCTCATGCCATATCTGACCGGCCAGAAGAGAACAGCTCCACACGAAGTGCTCTGTTGGCGTAACGGTTCGAATGCCGCAGTTCGCAAGGGCGACTGGAAGCTCTTCAAAGGAGGCGATCACTACTGGTTGTTCGATCTCTCGAAGGACATCGGCGAACACAATAACCTCGCCAGCCAGTTTCCGAAGATCGTCGAGGAGCTGAAGAAAGAACTCGTCAGGTGGGAGGGGAAATTGAAGGCTCCACTCTGGCCGTGCCGCAAACCCGGAGGCGAATGGGAGGTCGACGGCATCAAGCTCGACACCTGCGTCTGAGTTGAAAGCCCCAAGCGCCTTATGGCGAGGATTTCGCTGGCGAGAACAGTTCGCGTGTCTTCGCTTCGGCGCGGAGGTCCGCGCCGTCCTCCTTTGTCATCGCTCGCTCAGCGACGAGCTTCGCAACGTTGGCCGTGACGGCATTCAGATAGGCCGTCTTTGTAGGATAGAGCGCCCTCAGCCGCGCTTCATCGAAGGGCCTTTCATATCCAGCAATGATGCAGAATGATGCACCGGTGGCGTTCCCAAACCACGTGCTCGTCGGGACATCGACGTACGGCGATCGCACTCCGCCGGTGACATTACCGAACTTGTCGAGGACCGGCGCGCCGTTGACTACCGCGATCGGCTCGACTCGCGGTGGCGCGGTGCCTTTCCGGACCCAGAGATCAAGATTCCGGAAGATGGCGTTGAAAGCGACGCTGTTTGGAAAGCGGCTGCGGGGGCCTTCGTTGCATTCCATCGGCGGTACCGCTCGTCCGCCCTTGATGATGTCCGCTGGCGCCGCGGCGAACTCAAGTTCATGCGGTGTCGCGTGAGCTGAGCCGGCGATCTCATAGTTTCTCAGCAGGTCCGGCGCTGCATCGCTGTCGGGAAGTCGCGCGGCCATGGTGCGAAGATAGTCAGAGCCCGTCATGACTCGGACGACGGGCACTCCAAGACCACGGATCTGGCGCCGAGGGTCTCCGGTAGGAATCAGTGGAGCGCATTGATTGATCGGTGTCGGACCACTTGAAGTGGCGATCAGATAGCCGTCGTAGAGCGGCTTCCCGTCGGCCTTGACGTCGAGTGGATGAATGGCGTTGACATAGGTGTAGAGAAAGCTGCCAGTTTGCGAGTAGCCCCAGCCATAGAGGTGTTCGACCGGGTGAGCGCTCCGCTCAGCCTCGCCATAAACCAGTGGATTTGTACGGTCACGACTTTTGAGCCAGGCACCGACCTGACTGAAGATATCCCAGACAAGGCCGTTCTCAGTAGATCGCGAGCTGTCGCGTCCGACAGTCGCACAGTTACGCGAGTCTTCGAGAGAGAGCGGGTTTGGCCACGACAATGCCGCGTAGCGCCCTGGATTGAAACTCTTGAGTGTGACAACTGATACCGGTTTGGCGGTGATCCCCACCCATGCATCGCCGTTGCGAACGAATTGCTTGTGAGAGATTGCCCATCCGATGTTGAGGTCGAAGAGGTTCGAAGGGTTCAACATCTCGACGACAGCGTTGCCGCTGAACTTCCTTTTTGAGATCGGCCTTCGAACAAGGACGCGTGTCGTGTAGGGCGTATTCGGAGTGCGAACGACGGCCGGACCGGGCTGCAGCCAGTCGTAGACATTGGCGGTACCGCTGACAAAGAACTCTTCTTCGAGGTAACCAATCTTTTTGAGATCCTCGGGCACGCGTTCGTGATCCGCCGCACCGAATGGGTACGAGTCGGCTGTTGCAGGGATCGGCCCGGTAACACGCGGCACTGGCGTGGCACCTGAGCTGGCAGGGGATTCGGTCTTTGAAGCCTTCGCTGATTCACTCGCGCCCATGCCGATCGCGACGAGGAGAGCGGTCGAGACCAACCGCAGAGTGCCTTTGATCATCGTTCCTCCGAGAGTCTGCCCACCCGACCGCCCTTCGCGGGCTATCTTCCCGCGGTATTCGGCAGCATTGCGAAGTATCTCTCTCTGAGAATGTTCGCGTGATGGCGAACGTGTCCAGCCATGATCCAAGCCAACGCTGGTACTGTGATCGGGTTTCGGTTGACGACGCCCGATCGCCGCCAGGCTTCACCGCTGAGGTGTTCGAAGAGGAGGACGTTGGCCCTTCGCAAAGCGTCGAACTCCGCTCCCAGTTCGGCCAATGACCATTGGTCGAAGAGGGCGGTACGCACATACTCGTTCTCATCGAACCCGGGAAGCTCGGCCTGCTCACCTCGCGCGAGACAGGTTGCACGATAGCTGAGAATCCGTTCGGTGTCGGCGAGGTGGCCGATCACTTCACGAATGCTCCACTTCTCGGATGCGTAACGGAATCCCGCGTGCTCTGCTGGTATCCCCTTGACGAGCTCATCGACTTCTCGTATCTGGTCACGCAACACCTTGACAATATCGGTCTCAGGCACGAGTGATACGTAGCCCGCGAAATGGGGCGCGCAGTCATCTGAACCGGGCCGCTGGGCGTGCGAGATTGCCATAGTCTCCTCCTCTGCAACGTTCGGTGCACCCCGGCAACGCCGGCCGTGACCTCGGCGGCGTCTCAGGTAGCCGACTCGGGTCCAACTCTACTGTCTGGAGGCGATACCCTGGACCTCAAACCGTGCTCCACGCAGCAGAGTGCCTGAGCCGAGAAACGCCCGCGCCGGCAACGGGCCCTTGAAGTAGCTCCGATAGACCTCATTGAACAGATCGTAGTAGCGTTGGGGCTCGGGACAGAAGATCTGGACTGTAACCAGATCATCCATGGTCATTGACGCCTCGGCGAGAGTTGCTTTCATCCCATCGAGTATCAGGCGGATTTCTTCCCCGGGATCCTCGGGCACCTTCCCGGTCTTGTTATCGATGCCAAGCCGACCCGCCAGGTACAGCGTACCGTCACTCAACACGCCATCGGAGAATGCGGCCTGTGGGGAGCTTGTTGAGAGCTTGATATGACGCCGCTCGGTTTGGCGAGCGCCTTTAGAGCAGCCTGACAGGGCAAGGGCTGCAAAGATTGTCATAGTGATGATCAAACCTCTAATTATCATGGATTCCTCGATTTTTACTTGCCTGGTGCAACGGCGCGCTTGGGGGTCAGCCGCATTCGGCTCGCAAATCATGCACCAGTGAAGTATCTTGATTCAATCAGACTGTGCCCAATAGTAGTTTTAGCGATTTGTTCTTGAAAAGTTTAGGGACTGCAAGAGTCGATTCAAAAAACACTTGACTTGTATGCATAAGTTTGTCGCCCAGGCAATCTCGAGAACAGGAATGCCTCTGGTCCAAATGAACCAGGTTGTTTCTGACGCGTGCAGCTCGGGATCGAGGTTCCCAGGGGCGATCCAGCGGACGCTGCTTGTGATTTCATGTCTGTGGCTTACCCTCGCCACGGGCCGCGCACAGACCGCTGCGGTCAGATGGCAGGACTGTCTCGCGCAGAGGGCTGAATGGTACGTCGGCGCTGAAGCGTCGCGAATTGCCGAGAATGTTCTCGGCCATCAGCGCACAAGTGGTGGCTGGCCGAAGAATGTCGATATGGCAGTTGTGCTCGGTGAGAGGGAGAATGCGGAGCTTGCCAGACAAACAAATCAAAACGACGCGACCATCGATAATGGTGCAACCTCGACGCAGATAACTTACCTGGCAAGGGTCTTCAATGCGACGCGGCAAGCGCGCTTCAAGGCTGGTGCCATGAAGGGGATCGACTATCTGCTGGCGGCGCAATACGACAATGGCGGCTGGCCGCAGTTTTACCCGGGACCGGAGGGCTATCAGCGCCACATCACGTTCAACGATGACGCGATGATCAATGTCATGAACCTGCTCGCGGCTCTTGCGGATCGGCGCCAGCCGTACGGTTTTGTGGACGAGGGACGGCGTCGGGCTTCTGAGACGGCAGTTCGCAAGGGGGTCGAGTGTATTCTCGCGTGCCAAGTGAGCGTCAACGGCAGGTTGACTGCCTGGTGTGCGCAGCACGACGAAAAGACTCTTCAGCCGGCACCGGCCCGGACATACGAGAAGGTATCGTTAAGCGGCATGGAAACCGTCGCCATTGTGCGGTTCCTCATGCTACTGAAGACTCCAGATTCGCGAGTCGTCGCAGCGGTCACGAGCGCCGTCGCATGGCTCGACGAGGTAAGACTGACTGGGATTCGCGTGGAGCAGCGATCGAACGCGGAGCTGCCGGGCGGTCGCGATCGAGTGGTCGTGCGGGACCCCACGGCGCCACCAATTTGGGCGCGGTTCTACGAAATTGGAACCAACCGTCCAATCTTCAGCGGACGTGATGGAGTTGTCCGATACGGTTTGGCTGAGATCGAGGTCGAACGACGGACAGGCTACCAGTGGTATGTCAGCACTCCCAACAAGCTCCTTGGTGAGGAGTATCCGGCCTGGCGGAAGCGATGGGCTCCGACGAGCGGTCGCCTCGATCAATAGCGTATTGACGCCAGTCATGAGGACGTAAACCAGGCGCGCCGATTGCATCCGGTTGGGCGAATTGACCATCGTGCCAAACGCAAGAGGCAGCACCGAAAACGAGGGCTCGACGAGACCGCCGGGAAAAAACGATGATTCATGAGGAGGAGACTCGCGAGAGCTTACAACGCGCCTTCGATTTCGCTCAGACCCAGGTGAGAGCGCTGCTCAAAAGCTACCCGTCGGATTATTATCCGATGTACACGGTTGGCGGGAAGTTTGGCCTCGACCGTCAGCGATGGACGCACTGGTGCGACGGCTTCTACCCCGGGATGATGTTTATTTTTGCGCGCGCGACAGGAGAGGCCTCGTGGCTCGACAAGGCGATCGCCTACTCGAACCCGCTTGAAGAGCGACAGTACGACCGCGCGGTGCACGACCTCGGCTTCATCTTCTTTTCCACCTACCTGCGTTGGCTTGAGCTTGGTGGGCCTGCCGAGCGCATCAAACCGGTTCTCAATCAGGCCGGGCGAACGATGGCCATGCGCTTTATGGAGAAGGGCCAGTACCTCCGCTCATTTGTCGAGCCTGCTTCACTCTTCATCGACATCATGATGAATGTTGGTACCATCTTTCTTGCCGGGATTGAAACAGGCGATCAACACCTGCTTGACATCGCTGACCGTCACTGTCAGACGACGCGGCGGACGCTCGTGCGCGGCGACGGCTCAACCTCTCACGAAGCGATCTTCGATCTCGAGACCGGCGAGTGCCTGCGTCAGACAACGCACCAGGGTTATCGTGGCGACTCCTGCTGGAGCAGGGGGCTTGCCTGGTCGCTCTACGGCTTTACACGTTCATACAAACAGAGCGGGAGGGCTGAGTATCTGGCAACCGCGGTGGATAACGCTGACTTTTATCTCGAGCGGACACCCGCCGACGGAATCACACCCTGGGACTATAACGCGCCAGAACAAGGACCACTCTCGAAGACACAAGTTGATACGTCGGCCGCTGCGATCGCCGCGTCCGGACTGATCGACCTCGCCGAGGTGGTGCCTGATCGGACCAGAGCGCGCGCTTATCGCGAGTTTGCGTTGATTTCACTCGTTTCCCTGTCCACCAGACATCTCGGCAGTCGGACACCCGGTTTCGAGGGCATACTCAACGGGGGTGTCTATCACATTCACAAGAATCTCGGGGTCCACGAAGCAGTCATGTTCGGCGAGTACTTCTTTGTTGAGGCGCTTGATAAAGCACTCAGACTAATGCTCGCGCCGGCAAGCGCAGAGCACGTGTTGCCCTATCCCGAGGATTCTCTCCCGCCTGAAGCTCGACGATGGCAGGATGGGCCAACAGAGGAGAACTTAGCGGAACTCCGGGGGGACAATTGAACAGCGGAATCAACGATCGCCCCGTTTCGCTCGTGACTGGAGCAGGACGCGGGATAGGACGCGGAATCGCCATTGAACTGGCCAAAATGGGCCATGCAGTCATCGTCAACTACGCTGTTAACGCCAGTGCAGCCGAGGACTGTCTGGAGTTGGTGAGAGCGGCTGGCGGCGGGGGAATGACCGTTCAAGCTGATGTTTCTTCTCATGCAGAGCGCGAACATCTGGTGCGAACAGCGCTCGCTTCCTACGGCCGAATCGATCTGCTCGTCAACAATGCAGGGGTCGCGCCAGACGTACGCGCAGACTTGCTTGAGGCGAGCGAGGAGTCGTTTGATCGGCTCATCAACATCAATCTGAGAGGGCCCTACTTTCTCACTCAGAGGGTAGCGCGCCAGATGATTGAGCAAGTACAAACAGGTCAGCACCGGGCGTGGGGACCTCCACGGATCGTGACTATCTCATCGGTGTCTGCCTATGCGGCGTCGGTCAACCGCGGTGACTACTGTGTTGCCAAGGCTGGCCTTGGAATGATGACGAAGCTGTTTGCTGCGCGCTTGGCTGAGTTCGGTATCAATGTCTACGAAGTTCGACCTGGCGTGATTGCCACTGACATGACTGGCGCGGTCCGGGAGAAGTACGACAAGATGATCGAGGAGGGAGCGTTGCCAATTCGACGTTGGGGAGAGCCCTCTGACATCGGTCGCGCCGTGGCGGCGATTGCACGGGGTGATTTCCCTTACTCGACGGGTGAAATCATCAACGTGGATGGCGGCTTCCACTTGCGCACTTTGTGACCGCGATCTGTAGGCGAGAACAAGAATGATTCCAAAACTCGATCTTCTCAGACGCATGACCGAGGCCGGCTTGGTTGCCGTGGTTCGTGCCGAAACGCAAGACCAGGCGCTGCGCATCACCGAAGCGACGCTGGAAGGAGGTTGTCCGGCAGTTGAGATAACCTTTACGGTTCCTGGAGCTCAACACGTCATTGAGGCATTGGCGGCGCGGCATCGCCCATCGGAGTTGATCCTCGGCGCCGGTACGGTACTCGATCCTGAAACGGCGCGCATCGCAATCCTGTCCGGAGCGACTTATGTCGTCTCACCGTCACTCAATCCGGAAACAGTGCGGCTCTGCAATCGGTACCAGGTTCCTGTCATGCCGGGCGCCATGTCGATTCGAGAGGTGATTGAGGCGATGGAAGCGGGAGCAGACATCATCAAGCTGTTTCCCGGTGAACTATTTGGACCGGGCATGATGAGGGCGATCAAAGGGCCGTTGCCGCAGGCACCTCTCATGCCGACTGGCGGTGTTGATCTCAGTAATGTCGGAGAGTGGATCAAGGCTGGGGCAGTCGCGGTCGGAGTTGGTGGCAGCCTGACCGCGGGCGCCAGGACCGGCGATTATGCGGCGATTACTCGCGCGGCCCGCGAATTCCTCGAGCGGATACGTGATGCGCGGTGTTCGTAGTTCCGCCGACAGGCGGTAGCCGTCGTTGGAAACCGAATGCGGTGCATGCAAATGCTTCCGCCTGAAGGCGGAACTACGAACACAGGCCGCTCATAACGGAACTTGAGACGCTCTGATCCCGAGACGTGTATCGTTGTTTTTTGAGGAGCCATGATGAGACGAGTGATTTCGATTACCCTGTTTTTCGCATTGACTCTGGCCATTCCCGCACGCGCGCAGGAACATGTTGATCAATCGGTCATTGCACGCATCAAGAACGAAGGCTTCCAACATTCCCAATTGATGGAGACTATCTTCTACCTCACCGATGTGCTCGGTCCAAGGCTGCGCGGTTCGCCGAACTACAAGGCAGCGGCTGAGTGGGCTGCGAGGACTCTGACACGCTGGGGTTTGAGCAATGCGCAACTCGAACCCGGGGGCTACACCGGTCGCGGCTGGACGATCAACCGCTTCAGCGTCGAGATGGTCGAGCCGCAGTACCTTCATGTCATCGCATACCCTATGGCCTGGAGTCCCTCGACCACCGGTACGATTGCGGGGAAGCCGATCATCGCTGAGATCAACTCCCTCGATGACCTCGCCAAGTACCGCGGGAAGCTTCGTGGCGCGATCATCCTGGTAGGCAAGCCGAGCACGAAACCGGCAGCTCATTTCACAGCCGATGCGAGGCGATTCACTGAGGAGGAGTTGCGCCGTGCCGAGCAGGCCATAGATCCGACGGAGAAGATACTCGCAGAATACGACGCACCGAATTTCGCTCAGTCCGAGAAGGCTCGTCGCGAAGGATTGGCGCGGCGGGCTAGCCTGAGCAAGTTCTTTGTCGATGAAGGCGTGGCGGCCTGGCTTCGGCCAAGCCCGCTCGACTCGGCAATTCTTACCGTCTCGGATGCTGGGGGATTCGACTTTAATTCACCCAACTTCAAACTGCCGGTGCCCGAGCTCTCTGTGCCATCGTTCATAGTGGCGCGCGAGCACTATGGCCGCATCTATCGACTCACTGAACGAGGCATCCCGGTCAAGGTCGAGATCAATCTCCAGGTGACGATTCACGAGGCGGGACCTGGGTACAATGTTGTCGCCGAGCTGCCGGGTGTTGATCCGAGATTGAAGGATGAGGTTGTCATGCTCGGCGGTCACTTCGATTCGTGGCACGCCGGTACCGGCGCAACCGACAATGCCGCGGGCAGCGCAGTCATGATGGAGGCGATCCGCATTCTTAAGACGATTGGCGTCAAACCGCGAAGAACGATCCGCCTCGCGCTGTGGGACGGCGAAGAAGGAGGGCATCTCGGTTCGTCAACATACGTCAAAAACCACTTTGGCGACCCGTCAACGATGCGGCTCAAGGCGGATCATTCGAAGTTGGCCGCGTACTTCAATCTCGACAACGGGACAGGAAGGATTCGTGGGGTTTATCTTCAGGGCAACGAAGGCGTGCGCCCGATCTTTGAAAGTTGGCTGCAGCCATTTCACTACCTGGGCGCGACGGCCCTTGCGATTCAAGCCGTGGGAGGGACCGACCATCTTGATTACGATCACGTGGGTTTGCCGGGCTTTCAGTTCATCCAGGACCCGATTGACTACGAGAGCCGCACGCATCATACGAATCTCGACGTTTATGAATCGATTCTGCCAGACGACTTGAAGCAGGCAGCGGTGATCGTTGCGAGCTTTGTCTATCACAGTGCGATGCGGGATGAGAGGCTACCGCGCAAGGAGTTGCCCAAGGTTCAGCCGTAAATTGATCTTGTGATCATAGTTCACACTGTGCAGAACTCGGCCCTGATGAAATCCCCCTCGTCGTTGGCCGGCAGTTTTTCCACAAGCAGAATATGGGACGCGGCGGCAGCAGCATATTTCGCGCGGTCAAGGAGAAGTCGGCAATGCGAAGTCGAATGGCGATGTTAGTCGCGTTAGTCCTTTTCGTGATCGCAGGACTAGCGCAACGGAGTTACCCTTCGTCTTTCTTTGCCGCTGCGCCGCGCCTGAAGATTTCTGAGAATCGCCGTTACCTCCAATACGAGGACGGCAGGCCATTCTTCTATCTTGCCGACACGGCGTGGGAACTGTTTCACCGGCTGAATCGCGAGGAGGCCACGCAATACCTGACGAATCGCGCACAGAAGGGTTTTACGGTGATTCAGGCTGTGGCGCTGGCGCAGCTCGGGGGTCGGAACGTTCCCAATCCGTATGGCGATCTTCCACTTGTCGAGAGCGATCCGGCTCGGCCCAATGAGGCCTATTTCCGCCACGTGGACTTCATCGTCAACAAGGCGGAAGAACTGGGACTTTTCGTCGCGATGCTACCCACCTGGGGCAGCTACTGGGCGACCGGACAATCCATCTTCACCCCGGTTAACGCGCGCCAGTACGGGCAGTTTCTCGGCAAACGCTACAAAGACAAACCGATCATCTGGATTCTTGGCGGCGACCGCTCGATCACGACAGTAGTAGAGCGCGCCATCATCGACGCCATGGCTGCCGGCCTGACGGAAGGCGACGGCGGGGTGCACCTCAAGACCTTTCATCCCATCGGGCCGGGATTGTCCTCGATCAAGCTGCACGACGCGCCGTGGCTTGATTTCAATATGTTTCAGTCTTCTCACGCAGCGCACGATCACGACACCGGTCTGTACGTGGAAAACGATTATGCGCTCCAGCCCACTAAACCGACGCTCGACGGCGAGCCGCACTACGAAGGCATTCCCGTGGGCTTCTACCTTCGTAACGCCAGCGGGATTGACCGCTTCGACGATTACGACGTACGACAGTCGGCTTACTGGTCGCTGCTTGCCGGCGCGTGCGGCTATACCTATGGCAACAACAACGTCTGGCAGATGTACAAACCCATTGCCGCCAGCGAGCCTTTGGATGCGTCGCGTCCACGCGATCTTTTCGGCGGGCCCGGGAGCACAATCGGCGCGAACATTCCGTGGTTTGAAGCCCTCGATCATCCCGGCGCCTTTCAGATGCGGCACGTGCGCCGGTTGTTCGAGTCGCTGCCGTTCACGAAGCTCGTGCCCGATCAGCATCTCATCCTCAACGGCCCGACGACGAGCGGTGCAAGGATTCGAGCAGCACGCGCGAGCGACGGCTCATTCGCTTTGATCTATTCACCGCGCGGAGAGAGCTTCACTCTTAACAAGAAAGTCATCAAGGCCGAACGACTGCGAGAAACCTGGTATGACCCGCGTTATGGTGTCTCATACCAAATCAAGGAGCAGGACACGTGGGGCATCCAGACTTACGCACCACCTACGAGCGGGCGTGGGAACGACTGGCTCCTTGTATTGACGGATGTGGCTGCGGGCTACCGGCTGCCCGG
>JANNRD010000151.1:0-4366 GCA_031401095.1 Acidobacteriota bacterium | reverse complement strand
TGCGGATCCAGCCGATGCGCTTGCCGTCGGGTGCGAACACATGCACGCCGTCGAAGCCGTCGCCGGCCCATCCCATTCCGGCCCAGACGTTCCCATCCTCATCGCAGCGAATGCCATCGGCGAAACCCGCCCTACCGTTGTACTCCGTGCTCGTGAACACACGGGGGTTCCGCAGCCTTCTGCCATCGACATCATAGACCCAGATCACCGGCTTGGCGTTTGGATAGTGAGACGGCCCCGTATCTGCAACATAGACGCGCTTGAAGTCGGGTGAGAAGCAGAGTCCGTTTGGCTTGAATGGCTCGTCGGCGAGCTTCTCGATCTTGCCAGGCGAATCGACCCTGTATATCGCTTCCTTCTGAATCGGCTGCGGGTTCTGCGCACTTGAAGGCAGGCGGTTGCCCTCGTACTCGGAAAGCCCACCATAGCCCGGGTCAGTGAAGAGCAACCACCCCTCAGGATGGACGGCGCCGTCGTTCGGGGCGTTGAATTCCTTGCCATCCGGTGAGCGGTCGGCGAGCACTGTCACCTTGCCGTTGTACTCGTAGCGCACCACGCTGCGCGTGCCGTGGCAGAAGGAGATCTGGCGTCCCCGATAATCAAAGGTGTTGCCGTTCGTGTTGTTCGACGGAAAACGGAAGCGGCGTCCGACGTGGCCGTCCTCCTCGCTCCAGCGGAGGATCTCATCGTTCGGAATATCGCTCCACACAAGATAGCGTCCGGCGCCGTTCCACGCTGGACCCTCCGCCCAGAGCGTCCCCCGATAGAGGCGCACGATCGGCGTATTACCGATCTTCGCCTTGAAACGAGGGTCGAGTGCGATCACATCCGTTTCAGGGTAGCGCGAAGGTGGAGCGTCACGCTGATACCGGTCCATGACCTGAGCGAAGGCTTCTGGGGTAGCGCTCGCGGCAAATGCTGCGATGCCGATCTTGCGAAAGAAATCCCGCCGAGCTTTCAATTTGTTGCTGGCGTCGTCTTCAGCAGCCTGCGTGAGATCAACTAACTGATGATGGGTCACACGATTCATGCGTACCTCCCGAGCAAGTCTTCCATATTATCCAGATTGCCGAACAAAAAGGGCGGTCCAGGTTCCGCGGTTGCCGGCGCCGTCAGATCATCGTCAAATACGCTCAGACGGCCATCATTTCACACAAACTTCCAGTATCGCTATTGCATCTTCAATCAACTCTGAAGGTGCTTCCTCGATAAACGTCGCTCGCCTTGCTGTGTAGTCAATCGATTTCACCTGCTCAACCATCACAAATCCAGTGAGTTTCATCCCCGGAGGTATGACCAGATGAAAGGGAACCTGGCGGTCGCTTGTCGTCAGCGGGCAAACAATCGCCAAGTTTGTGTGTTTGTTGAACAGATAGTTGCTCAAGACCACGGCCGGCCTTCGCCCTTTCTGCTCGTGCCCCGACTGTGGATCAAACGTCAGGCTGATGAAATCTCCCTTACGAGGAATATATTCTGCCATCTACCAAGCCTCTCTACCTCTCGCCCGACCAAATGTTTCTTCCCTGACTTGATAGCTCTTTGGCATTCTGGCCACCATCTCCTCTAATATGAACTTAGGTCGGGCCTTCTTGATAATGCGTATTTCCCTTTCGCCAATGATGATCTCTACATCATCGCCGATAGATATTCCCGCGTCCTTGAGGATGTGTTTTGCCAGCCTCAAGCCCTGGCTATTCCCCCATTTTTGAATCTTTGCCACCATTGATGTTCACCTTCCAATCATAAATGTGTAGCCGGAGTATATACATCTCGTGGAATGAGGTCAAGGCAGGTACCTTAAGGCCGCCTCCGCCATGTTCGGCGGGCGGCGGCCTTGAATAGATGCTGTTTCGTCGCCAGTCTTGCGGCGACGCGCTCCGCAGATTCAGGAGTCACTCCTTCAAGCCTGCCGTCCAGTTCTGAACGAGTGTGATAGGAGTGTAGACTTTCTGATCCACCAAGGTGTTGATAAGGAACCGCTGCCCATCGGCTGTCACGTCATATTGATAGCCGGGCCCGGCCGCCAGTGTCTTGAACAGCGTGCGGACTGTGACGACCTCGAACATCTCTCCACGGCCGCTGAGCGCCGCTGCCATCAGCGTATTGTCAGGAGCCAGGAAGAATAGTTCTTTGCCATCGCGATGCCATCTCGGCTGTGAGCCGCCGGACGCCGAAATCTGGCGCTTGCCGCCGGGTCCCGGGAACGGCGCAAGGTAAATCTCAGCTCTACCAGACTCGTCCGACTCATACGCGATCCAAAGTCCATCAGGGGAGAATTTGCTGTAGGACTCGTTGAACTCTGTTTGAGAGAATGGGAAGGGTTTTCGCTCTCCGGTCAGCGGCAAAACCCACAAATCCGTCCGGGTCCCGGATTTATCGTGCACGTAGTAGAGGAGAAATCGGCCGTCCAGCGACAGGCTCTGCGGAAACTTCTCAAACTCGGATTCAAGCAGCGCCTCCTCAGTGCCCGCGCCATCGGCGGCCTTCTGATAGAGATCGAAATGGCCCTTGCGGTTGGAGGTAAAGGTAATACGGCTTCCATCGGGCGACCACATCGAAGAAATGTCACTCGCACGATCAAAGGTGAAGCGCGTCCGAAGACCGCGCGCGACTTCGATGAGCCAGAGGTCTATATTGCTGGTTTGCGTATCAGGCAGATCCACCACCACTCGCTTGCCGTCTGGCGAAATAATGGGGGTAGCGTAACGGGCCACGTCGCCCAACACACCAAGCAGCTTGCCACTGCGGTCGTACCAGGACAATTGCGTCCCGCCTTGCACCGCGCCGGTTTGATATGCCAGCACGCCATTCTCTGAAACGGAAAAGACGCCGCTCGTCGAGTCAGGGACATACTGCACCTCTTCGGCGATAGGGAAGGCCTCTCCCGTCGTCGCCAGTCGCGTGAGATCGAACGGCTGGGCCATCAGCGCCGGCTCGCGCAGGAACAGCAAGTACCCCTGCGCGAACGCTACATTCGACCCAGCGCGGATGACGACCTTACTTTCTCCCCCATCGAGCGAGGAGACATAAATTGCGTCCTTTTCGTTCGCATTGAAGGCGAGTTTGGCGCCGACGTAAAGAAAATGCTTACCGTCGGGCAGGAAACAGGGCCATCGGTGCGCGAGCTCGCCGCGCGACTCATCCAACCTGGTAATGGCGCTCGAGGTACCGCCAGAAGCCGAGACTCTCTGCAAAGAGCCGAGATGATTTGGAGCAAAGATGATCACGCCATCTCGATTCCAGGTTCCACCACGTCCTGCGGGCGCGTCGCAAAGGGCGAACACAGGCCCGCCCGCGGCTTCGATCTTCTTGAGCTTGCCCTCGGCAAAAAAACCCAATGAGCGGCTGTCCGGTGACCAGAAAGGGAACGTTGCGCCGTCTGTTCCAACGAGTGGTTGTGCCGCAAGCGAGTCGAGCGATCGCACCCAGAGGAGATGCTTGCCCTCTTCAGTTGTGGCGACAAAAGCCAGCCGGCGGCCGTCGGGCGAGACCGCGACAGGGCCTGCGTTCAGGTCCGCCGACTTAAAACTTGCCTTCTCCGGCGGGAGGATATAAGAGCGAGTGGCATCCCCTCCAATCGGCGCACGCCCGAAACTGACGTAGGCAAGTGTCAACGCGGCAAGCAGGAGAAATATCGTGACAGCAGTCCACGCTAATCGCTCACGGTGGCGAAGGCCTGCCCAGCCTGGTCTGCCCTGAGACTCCTTTGTCAAAGGCTGCGCGTGGTCTGGCGGGTTTGATCCGGAGGGTGTCGTCAGGGCTTCGAGCGCGAAGCCTAAATCGTGCGCCGAGTGAAACCGCTGTTCGGGTTTCTTTTCCAGGCAACGTTGAACAATCCTGTCGAGCGCGGGCGAAGTCTTCGCGTTCGTCTCGCTTAACTCTGCTGGCTCCTCTTTGAGAATCGCGCTCATCACGTCCGCGGCCGAAGCCCCGCTGAAGGCTCGCTTGCCGCTCAACATCTCATACAGAATCATCCCGAAACTGAAGATGTCTGAGCGATGATCCACCTCCTGCCCGCGCACCTGCTCCGGCGACATATAACCCACAGTCCCCATGACGGTACCCGGATCGGTCATCTTCTTTTGCGTGGCGACAAGCGAATCAACCGGTTCGCTGGAGTGCGGGCGCAGCTTTGCCAGGCCAAAATCGAGAATCTTGACGTGGCCATCTTTGGTGACAAACAAGTTTTCAGGCTTCAGATCGCGATGCACAATGCCCTTCGAGTGTGCGGCAGCCAACCCGGCGGCAATCTGCTTTGCGTACTCGATGGCCTCGCGCACCGGCAACGGTCGCTCGTTCAAACGCTCGCGCAGTTCTTCGCCCTCCAGTAGTTCGGTGACAATGTAAGGTGAGTCCTCGTGAGCGC
>JANNRD010000150.1:0-14483 GCA_031401095.1 Acidobacteriota bacterium | reverse complement strand
GAAGCATGAAAAGGCGCCCCCCATCGTTACACGGTGTTCATGCACTTGGCGGAGGTTGGCGTGGCTCTGCGTCAGCACGGAGCGGATCGCGGTCTCGACCGTGGCAGCGGCGTTCTCCACGCTCAAGGAAAAGCTGTTCGTCGAAATCACGATGACCGGCACCCGGATCGACGGCCGCGGCCTCGACCAACTGCGGGCGCTGCACGGCGAAGTGCAACTGTTGCCCCGCGTCCACGGTTCCGCCCTGTTCCAACGGGGTGAAACCCAAGCCCTCGTCGTCGTCACCCTTGGCACCGGCCAAGACGAACAAAAGGTGGACGGCCTCGGCCAAGAGTACGCGAAGAAGTTCTACCTCGATTACAACTTCCCCCCCTACAGTGTCGGCGAATGCAAACCGATCCGGGGGCCGGGTCGCCGCGAAATCGGCCACGGCATGCTGGCCGATCGCAGCCTCAAGGCGGTGATGCCGCCCGCGACGAAGTTCCCGTACACCGTACGCCTCGTTTCGGAAATCCTCGAATCGAACGGCTCCTCCAGCATGGCGAGCGTCTGTGCCGGAACGCTGGCCCTCATGGACGCCGGCGTGCCCATCAGCGACCCGGTCGCCGGCATCTCCATCGGCCTCGTCAAGGAAGCCAGCGGCTGGACCCTTCTGACCGACATCATGGGCGACGAAGACCTCTTCGGCGATATGGACTTCAAGGTCGCCGGCACCATCCGCGGCATCACCGGCATCCAGCTCGACCTCAAGATCGACGGCATCTCGGAAGACATCATCCGCGCCACTCTCGACCAGGCACGGGAAGCACGCCGCGAAATCCTCAAGGCCATCGTCAGCACCCTGCGCTTCCCGCGCTCCGAAACCAGCAAATATGCTCCGCGCATGTTGCGAGTCAAAATCAATCCCGAAAAGATCGGCCTCCTCATCGGCCCCGGCGGCAAGACCATCCGCGGCATCCAGGAGCAGACCGGCGCCAAGCTCGACATCCAGGAAGACGGCACCGTCGAAATCGCCCACGCCAGCGCCGAAGGCGCCGAGGCCGCCAAGCTCATCGTCGAGTCCCTGTGCGAGGAAGTCAAGATCGGCAAGATCTACGAAGGTCGCGTCAGCTCCGTCAAGGACTTCGGCGCCTTCATCGAGATCCTGCCCGGCCGCGACGGCCTGTGCCACATCAGCGAACTGGACGACAAGACTTCTTTGCTGCGCTCTATCGTGAGCACCCGTATGGACGCACGGTCGAGGGCGACGAGAAGACGGTGAGGACGGTTGTCCAGGGTGATGTCTACGATTTTGAAAGACGCTTCTACCTCGCAAATAACGCTGGTATCGTTGTCGTCGGCCCAGTTCGCCACGAGCGGGTCCTGCGCACCTTGAAACTGCTCTTCGGCGGTTGGGTCAAGGGAGCGCTGGTACCTGCGACGTTTCGACAGCCGCCGCGGACGACGGAAGTGCGAGTCGTCAAAGTCGAGGCTCCCGAGATTCCAAGAATCGAGTTGCGAGGGGGTGTCATCGGTCTCAAGGCCACTGACCCGGATTTTCTTGTGGTTCAGGTGCTCGTGCGACTTCTCGAGGGACGGCTGAGGCGCGATGCTTCGGTGCAGTCTTCGGACCGCGTTGTTGTCGAGGCGCCCTTACGCATCCTGCCAGGTCCGGTCTTCTTCTCGGCATCGATCGCTCCCGAACGCGCGCTCGCCTTCTCGAGAGCGGCGACCGATGGCTTCGCTTCGATGGCAGCCGAAAGTGTTTCCCTCGAGGAACTTTCTTTGGCGAAGGCGAGTCTGACTAGTGAGCGCTCAACGATGTCGATTGGAGATCAGCTGCTCGAGCTCGAGTTCTTCGCGCTGCCCCGCAACTATCCCCTCAACCTCGCCCCGCGCCTCGAAGCCGTGACGACTGCCGAAGTCCAGCGGGTCGCGCGACGGCTGCTGACGGCGAACGCGCTGACGGTAGTTGTTTTCGGTCCCGTGGGAGAGAGCTTCAAACCCCAGACGTGAGGCTGTATGCAACCCAGCGCTGAGATGAACGCGCCCGGCAAAGATCGCGCGGTCCGTGCGATGTTTGCTGAGATCGCGCCGAGCTATGACCGGCTCAACCATCTGCTTTCAATCAATATTGACAAGCGCTGGCGTCGTCTTGTCGTACGCAAACTGGAGGATGTGATTGCCCGCCCCGAGACGCTCGCCCTCGATCTTTGCTGCGGTACTGGCGATCTGACGCTCGAGCTGGCGCGCAAGACGCGGGTCATCGGCTGCGACTTTTGTCATCCGATGCTCCTCATTGGTCGTGACAAGTTGACTTCACGGCAGGGTGCTGGGGCCGATGGGGCAAACAGGGCTTTTCTGACCGAAGGTGATGCGATGCACCTTCCGTTTGCTGACCGTCAGTTTGAAGCTGTGACCATTGCCTTTGGCCTCCGCAACCTGGTCAACGTCGAGGGTGGTCTGGCCGAGATCTACCGAGTTCTCAAGCCCGGAGGGAGGGCCGCGGTACTCGAGTTCTCGCAGCCGGTACTGCCGATTCTGAGAAAGATCTTTGGTGTCTATTTTCATCAGATACTGCCGCGCGTTGGAGCTCTTCTCTCCGGTTCCCGGTTTGCCTATCGCTATCTTCCGGACTCGGTGCGTGGCTTTCCAAACCAGAGACGTCTGGCGGAGATGATGGTCGAGGCAGGGTTCGTCAATGTCCGGTTTGACAACCTCTCTGGTGGTATCGCGGCGGTGCACCTTGGTGACCGAGCCGTAATCAATCCGACATAAGAAGAAGAAGAGAGAACTCTATGTTCGAGCCTGGAGAGACTGAAAAGGCGATGGCAAAGCGTCGTTCGCAGGCGATCCTCATCATCGGCGGTGTCGGTGCTCTGGTGCTTGCGCTGGTCGTGATACTGGTCCGGCAGGCGGTATTGTCAGGCGCCTCAGCGGGAACGGGGCTTGAGAACGCGGTCCGGGCTGGCACCAGCGATTTCGATGCCTATCGCGAGAAGCTGATCTTCGAAGACAAGGAGATCATCGTTCATCCCAACATGATTGGGATGGCACAATACGAAGTGCGAGCCAAGGTGACCAATCGAGGTGATCGGGGAATCGCCGGTCTCGAGCTGCTGGGGAAGATCATCGACCTGCAGGATGGAGTGGTGGCACAGAACGTCAGCCTGCCGATCCCGCGCCTGCGCAGCAAGCCGCTCGGGCCTGGGGAAACGATGCGCATCAGCGTCAAAGTGGATGCGCCCCCGAAAGTCTCCGAGGCCGATATCAAAGACGTCACGCTCGAGCTTCGTGGCTTGCGGTTTCAATAGGATGTTTCGTTGATTCTCGAAGGACCGCAAAGACTCGCCAATTTTGGATTGAAGACAAGCGTCGGGGGCCAGTATCTGTGGCCTTGCTTGTCAATCCAAATTCCAAATCCAAATCGTCTTACTTGTTCTGTGTCACGCCGACTTCGACCGCAGCGGCTGCAGGTGCGATCAGCGGATCTCTGAGGAAGTTCGGTGAAATGGCGCGATAGACGCGGCCGGCAATCTCTGCCGCCCGCTTCCCGGCCTCAGTCGATCCAGTGGTAATCACGGTCACGACCAGCCTCGGTCTTTCGACACTCGAGAACGACGTAAACAGACCAAGCTTATCCGTTGAGCCGGTGCACGTGCCAGTCTTGCCGGCCACCTGACCCATCGGGTCATACGCCAGTTTCGCCGTTCCGAAATTAACCGCTCCCGCCATACCCGCCAGTATCCGCAATCGCTCCTCAGTCGAGATTTCGAGCTTGCGCCGCAACTCCGGCTGAAACGCCATCAAGTCTTCTCCAGCACGAAGGACGCGCGGCACATAGAGAAAGCCGCCGTTTGCAATGGCGCCAGTAAAAGCGGCGAGCTGCATCGCAGTCACTCCGAAACCATCACCATGACTCGACATATGGCCGGTTTCCTGCTCACCAGCATCCGGAAGGAATCCGGTGCTCTCACCGTAATAGTTGACGCCAGTTCTTGCTCCAAAGCCAAAATCAACTGCGTATTTCACGACACGCTCATAGCCGAGACGCCGGCCGAGCACTTGAAAGAAAGGGTTGTTTGAACGCGCGACCGCATCAGTCAGGTTCATCCCCGATCCGTTGCGCGCGAGTTGTACATCCTGACTGGGATCGAAAACGCCCTCGTGCAAAGCTCCTAATCCAACAATCAGCTTGACGGTCGAACAAGGCTTGACTGGCGACCCCAGTGCCATCTGCTGGTTGACGATAGTCAAAACTCGACCGTTCGTGGCGTCCATGACGACAACGGTTCCTGAACGACCAGCAAGCGACTGAACCGCGATCCTACGGACATACAAGTCTTCGCCTTCAGTCACGTCCTTGAGTACACTCGAGGCCGCGACATTCCGCAGGGCTGCATCGCGGGCCTGCAGGATCCGCAATCGCGCGAGGTAGCGGACGCGAGCTCGTTGGCGTGCCAGCGTCCTCGCGGAGTTACGCGCCGACCGGCCGCCGGACCTTGTCGGGCGGCGGGCCAACGTCTTTCTCGAGCTTGCCTTGCTGCTCGCCAAGGATTTGCGCCTCTGTGACGTCGTCGCCACCGACTTTCGGGAAGACCGGCTGGAACGCTTGAGCGCTGCCTTTTGCTTTTGAGATGAGGTCGAGGGCTGGCGTCTGGTTCCCGCATCGGCCGCATCCGGGAGAAGAGCGAAGAATGGAACAAGGAGAAAAAGAACCATCAAGACGCCGCGAGCGCGAGCCGGTTTGCTCATTTTCTTAAGATCCTTTCCAAGACCGCAGCGGCCCGGCCTGATAGAAGGGGGGCATTCTGCGGGAGCAAGCACCGCCGGCAGGAAAAAAAAGATACCGGCAAACAATAATGATGACTCGTCAGGCAATTTGGGAGAGCTGGCCTGATCGATCTAATCCAGAAACTGTGGCGGCCTTCCACCCGGATGAAATAAGCGGCACTGGGCGACCGCGCTAGTGATGGAACATCCCGATGGACTAATCAAACAGCCCCCGACAGGGAAGTCAGCCTGGAGCGGAAAACACGCCATGCTCTCAGAATCTCCATGCCCCGGGGGTAGGACTCCGGAAGTCTAACAAATCCGGTTGCGGGGCACAACCCTGTTTCTTTCAGTTCTCCGAGACCTAATCGCGTGTTGAGTCAGTCAATTGCGGGGTCCCTCGATGATCAAAGTGTGGTATTCTGGGGCGGTTCGTGGCGGGTAGTGGAGCCGCCTTTTACCTAAAAGTGGATATTCGGAACAACATTGGTCATGTACGAGTTGTGGACACAGATGCTCTGGCTCTGGCGGTCGCCGGAATTCAGAGATGTGATCGACGTCCTGCTGGTCTCGTTCCTCGTTTACGAGGTACTCCGGCTGGTCAGAGGAACGCGCGCGGTCCAGATGGCAGTGGGACTCGGGTCGGTTGCGCTTCTGTACCAACTCTCAGCCTGGTTTGGATTGACGACCGTCCAGTGGGTGCTTCGCAACGCAGTCGTCTATCTGGGGTTTGGCGTCATTGTTCTCTTTCAACGTGAGATCCGTACCGCCCTCACCCACCTTGGCAACAACGTCCGCATCCCCTTCACTCGCTCTTCTCGTCGCGCCAACGAGTATGGCCAGGATTGGTACGACGAAGTCGTCCTTGCAGCAACCACGCTTTCGTCTCAGAAGACGGGAGCCTTGATCGTCTTCGAACGCGAAGTCGGTCTCAAGACTTATATCGAGAGTGGAGTCCGCCTCGACGCGCGTCTGACATACGATCTGCTGGTGACGATATTCAATTCGAATGCACCCCTCCACGATGGGGCGGCGATCGTCAGCAGTAACCGTATCGCTGCTGCCTCCTGTTTCCTGCCGCTCACCCAGAATCCACTGCTTTCACGGGAATTGGGCACGCGCCATCGGGCCGCGATCGGCATCACCGAGGACAGCGACGCCTGCGCTGTCATCGTCTCCGAGGAGACGGGCTCGATCTCGCTCGCGGTTGGTGGACGCATCCACCGTCATCTCGATGGGCCGCGTCTTCGCCGTCAACTGCAGAATACGATGGAACCATGGCGCAGCAAGGATGAGGCCGCTGCCGACGAGGCGGAGGAACTTCGTCACCGGGAGCAGCTTGATGAATTAGTGGCGCCGCGTCGTCTCGACAGTGGTGCCAAAACGCGAAGCGAGAGCGTTCAGGAAGGAACGCTCCTGTGAGCGTCTGAGCCAATGAGATCAATACCGTCGCGATTTCGGGGTGTCTGGCACGCGATCATCAGCTACAGGGTTGAGAACGCGGGCCTCAAGCTGCTGGCCGTGGTGCTGGCCAGCCTGCTCTTCGCCATCTCACGTCAGCCGGTGAGCGATGCGCATCTTGTTGGCGTTCAGCTCGAGTATCGCGGGCTGGCGCAGGGTCTTCAGATCAGCGGCGGTGAAGCCAATCAAACTGTCAGCGTTCGGTTGCGTGGTCCGCGTGATGTGGTTCGCAACATCATGCCGAATCAAATCGCGATCGTCGCCGATATGAGCAACAAGGAACCCGGGGAGCGGGTGATTCAGCTCAAAACAACCGATGTCGCGGCTCCCGAGGGAATTGAAGTTCTGGAGGTCGATCCTGGCACTATCCGGCTGCGGATCGAGCCCACGACGCGCAAGCGCGTCAAGGTCGACCCCGACGTGATTGGGGACGTCGGGCAGGGATATGAGCTCTATCACGTCACGATTGAGCCACCGACCGTCGAGATCCAGGGGCCGGAATCGCAGGTTGCCGAAGTCGAGTCGGTGAGCACGGAGAGCGTGCAACTGGTCGATCGCACTGCTCCCTTTCGTGCTTCCGTCGATGTCGACCACCCGAATCACTCGATCAGAGTAGTCACCTCTGGTCCGATCGCCCTTTCCTTTGAGATCGGCGAGAAGCGGACGACACGGAAGGTCGATGTTCCCGTGCGTTGGGTGGATCAGTCCGCCGGCGGGCGGTTGTTGACGCCGACGATCACGGTCGAGCTGTTTGGGCCGCGATCGCTGGTCGAATCGCTTGTCCCGGAGCAAATCCACGTTGAATTGCAGTTGGCGTCAACCTCCCCGCAGGAGCACTCAGCAGTGCCGCGAGTTGTCTTACCCGCCGAAACCAAAGGGCGAATCGAAGTCAAAAGCCTGACACCGGGAGAAGTCAGGTTCAAACGATGAGCGCGCATTTTTTGGAGTGCGGTGACAAGTCACCGCACTCGAGGAATGGGATCGTCATGCAAAAACAAAATGCAAGGCCGAGAAAGGCGAAGAACGGGCCGCAGGTCAGTCGACCTGTCATGCCGGCCAGCTACGGCATCGCAGCTGATGGAGAGTTCCTGCCCTGGAGCGATGTTGATGAGCGACTGGCAGAGGCTCGCAACTACTGGGTATCGACGACCCGCCCGGATGGCAGGCCGCACGCCATGCCCGTTTGGGGAGTCCTGGTTGACGGCAAGGTCACCTTCGGCACGGACCGTCAGTCTCGCAAGGCGCGCAACCTCGCCAGCAACCTGGAAGTCGTCATTCACCTTGAGAGTGGTGACGAGGTTGCCATCATCGAGGGCACCGTCGAAGAGGTCACCGATCGCAAACTCGTCGAGAAGATCAATGCAGCTTACAAGAAAAAGTATGGAATGCGGATCAGCGACATCCCCGGTGACTTAGCGCTCTACGCAGTTCGACCCCGCGTTGCATTTGCGTGGCGTGAGAAGGACTTCAATCAGTTCGCAACGCGGTGGAATTTTAGCTGACCATGACCGTTTTGTGCGAGGTAACGTTGATCTTATGGGAGAGTTCTTCGGTACAGATGGGATTCGGGGTGTCGCGGGGAGGTTCCCGCTGGATGAGACGACCATCGCTCGCATTGGCTACTCGCTGGTAGAAGAGCTTCGTCTTTCAGGCGACAAGAGACCGCTGATCGTAGTTGGGCGAGACACCCGGGAATCAGGAGTCTGGATCGAGGGGGCCCTCGCTCGCGGGGTTGATGCGGCTGGTGGAGCGATCGAGGCTGCGGGTGTGATCACGACACCCGGTGTCGCATATCTGGCGCGGACGCTACCGGCTCAAGCGGGAGTCGTCATCTCGGCTTCTCACAATTCCTACGAGGACAATGGCATCAAGATCTTCGGCCCGTCCGGGCGAAAACTGAGTGACGCGCTCGAGCAGGCCATCGAACGCGACCTCAAGGCCGATCCCGCAATGTTTGCCTCGGTGAAGACAGGCAAGACTGGCGAAGACGGGAAGATCGATGTCGACGAGCAACTCAAGGTTTCCTACTTTAAGTTCCTTTGCGATGAGATTGGACGAGGTCTCGATTTGAAGGGGCTCAAGGTTGTTGTCGATTGTGCTGAGGGCGCGGCTTATGAGCTGGCGCCCGGCCTTTTCGAGAATCTTGGCGCGAGAGTTGACTCGATCCATGTCACACCGAACGGGCGAAACATAAATCTGCACTGTGGTTCGCTTCACCCGCAGGAACTTCAGCAGAGGGTCGTCTCGTTGGGCGCCGACCTGGGTATTGCGTTTGATGGAGACGCGGATCGGCTAATTCTTGTCGATGCTGCAGGGCATCTGCTTGATGGTGATTACATCCTCTTCATTCTCGCTGAGCACTTCCGCGCGCGGGATCGGCTGGCGGGCAGCCGGGTTGTCGCGACCGTCATGAGCAATCTTGGCCTTGAGCTGGCACTTCGCGAACGAGGCATCGTCATGGAACGGACTTCGGTTGGCGACAAGTACGTTCTTGATGAATTGCTGACGAGGGGCGGAAGTCTCGGAGGTGAGCAGTCGGGTCACATCATCTTTCCCGAGATCAGTCTCGCTGGGGATGGGATGATCACCGCCCTCGAGGTCTTGCGGGTCATGACGGAAACCGGCCGCACCCTGGCCGATCTGGCGTCGGGGATGCAGCGCTACCCCCAATTGACGCTCAATGTGCCGGTGGTTCGGAAACTGCCGATTGAGACTATCGAGCCGCTTCGCGATGCCGTCGCCGACCTCGAGCGAGAGCTCGACGGCCATGGCCGATTGCTTGTCCGCTATTCCGGCACCGAAGATCTCTTGAGGATCATGATCGAGGGTCAGGATGAGGCGGCCATTCATGAGCAGGCAGAAGGGATCGCGAAACTGATTCGAGAGCACCTCGGCGCCGCCCAGGCTTCCATCTCATAAAAAGGAGAAAAAACGGAACATACGGAAATGCACGGAACATACCGAAGAAACCAATGATCTTTTCCGTCCATTCCGTGTTCTTCCGTATGTTCCGTTGTTTCTCTTTCTCACGTTGACCACTGCTCATCCGCGCTTGGCCCGTAGATCGCCGGGACCTTTGCGCCCATCGATCGAAGGTACGCAGTCAACTGTCCGCGATGGTGGATCGAGTGGTTTGAGAAAAAAGTCAGATAGCTCACCGCCGGATGGTTGAAGATGCCGATAAAGTCGACCGGCGTTGCGAGTTGCTGCGGCGTCAAAGCGCGAATCCGAGAGATCCCCTCCATGACGCCTTCCTCGTAGCAGGCGATCAAGTGAGCCATATTGTGAGTCGGGTTGGGTTTATCCGGTTCGGAGACAAAGGCAAGATTGGCGATGGCTTTGAGAAACCGGATGTCACCGTCGACGATGTGCCACGCCAGATCGCGAGCGCTTCGGGACTGGCTGTCCGGTCGATAGTCACTGCCCTCTCCATCCGGCACAGCGGCCAGGACGCGAAGGGTAGCGCCCAACTCTTCCTCAAGTCCGGGGAGCAGAAAATCTCGCAGGAATGCTGCCTGTTCATATGTCACGACGCTATCTCCTTGAAGATAAATCGGTCGTAGGTGTGCGGCCGGTGTTCGGTTTGAGAAGGGCGTGTCCCCACCCATCCGGTGCGGGCAACCGGATGGGTGAGCGCCCTCGGCTGAGGCTCTTTCCCTGACGCTTCTCTCGCTCCACCCCCGCCAGCTTCTACAGATCGGCTTGGGGAACCGGCGTTGCGACTGCTGGCGAATGTTGCAGCGATGAAACAGACCAAAGAATACAACGGGAGTTGGGAAAAGACAAGAGAGAAATTTGAGAAATAGTGAGGTGCCCTGGGTTTTTGAATTGGGCCGCAGGGGCAGGGCTCGTTTGTCCTGCTCGCTTCTGCTGCGGAAAGGAAAGCAGGCAGAGACAAGCTCTGCCCCTACATCCTTGTTGTCCATGTTGTACTTTGCAAAATTGCGACCTGACATTATGATGACGCGGTACAGAGAAAGATGCTGCTCCCTTGAAAGTGCTTATGTACTGCTCGGCGTGTAAGCTTGAATTTCCCGATAATCTCAACTTCTGCAAACAGTGTGGTCGCCCGCTCGTAGTCCAACCCGAAGACTCATCCACGCTCAGCAAATGCTGTACTCGATGCGGCGCCCGCGTAGTCGCTGGCGAGAGCTTCTGTCAGCAGTGCGGCGCTCGCGCAAAGACAAAGACGCAGGACACAACCATCGGTGCCTGTCAGCAGTGCAGTACACCGTGGCGTAGCGCCTGGCTCTATTGCCGTAACTGCGGTCTCGATCGCGATCGCGCCCTCGACCTGGGTGCAATGCCGGCTATCCCGGACCAGTCAGCGCAGACGATGACCACGGAAGTGGTCTCAATCCACGCGAGGGTTGAAGACGACAGTCTGCGTTGCCCCCGCTGCGAGGCCAACGCAACACCCTACGCTCAATTCTGCGAGGTCTGCGGTCAGAGTCTGACCTCTCCCAAGGTCGAACCACTCGCCATCGAGGAAGATGCCGAGGTTGACTTCAATACTCTCGAAGTCATTCTCCCTCCCCGTCCTCCAGAGCAGGCCAGCGTTGATGGTGATCAAACTCAGCGCGAGGAGCCCGACGCAGCCGAGGAGCCAGACGGAGTCGAGGAGGAGGAACTCGATCCCTCGCGAACCACCGAACGCGTCCTTGCCCTGCAAACTGTTCAACCCGACACCAATCCAATCGCTGGCTCCGAGACCTACGTTACTCAGGAATCCAAACCAGTGACGATCACGGAACTCTACTATGGCGATGAACTGACTGAGTCACCCGAGGAGACAGCGAGCGAGGAAGATGACGGTTCGGCATCGGAGACGGGCGAAGACCCTGACACCACCTCCCTTGAACCCCTGCGCCAGACCCCGGTGATCAGCCCGATCTCGGCGATCAGGATGACGGTCGAGGGCAGAGCCATCTCGATCGACGAGCTTCAGGACACCAACGAAGAAGAAACGGGGGCGATCGAGGACGAGGAATTAGTTGAGCCGGTCTCGACCCGAATCCCGAGCACTTCGCTTGGAAGCTCGCCTGATCGTTCCCGCCAGGCAGTGTGGCAGGCTGGCGCCATCATTCTCTGTCTGCTCGTGCTTTTTGTCTTGATCGCGATCATCGCGTGGAATGAGTTCTCTCGCCGAAATCAGCGGATTGATGCCCGCGTTGGCCCGACGCCAACCACCACCGCGACGACTACACGACCAAGCGTTGCTGCCGGACCGGTTGTCCCCGAAGGGATGGTCTACATTCCCGGCGGCACGCTCCGCATGGGCCGTGAAGGTGGCGATAAGTTCGAGCGTCCGACACACTCGGTGGCTGTTGCACCGTTCTTTATGGATCGAACCGAGGTCACGAATGAACAGTATCAGAAGTTCATCACCGAGACCGGGCGGAATGCACCCTCACACTGGCAGGCCGGCGCGTTTGCAACCGAAGAGGGCAAATTCCCGGTTGTCAATGTTTCGTGGCAGGATGCAGCGGAGTATGCAAGATGGTCTGGGAGGAGGTTGCCAACCGAAGCGGAATGGGAGTTTGCCGCGCGAGGCACACAGGCGAAACTCTATCCCTGGGGCGAAAAATGGGAGACTGGGCGCTCCAACACTCGCGAAGGCGGCGCCGGCCGCATAGTCGCCGTTGGCAGCTTTCCTCAAGGCGCGAGTCAGTTCGGGATTCTCGACCTCTCGGGCAATGTCTGGGAGTGGACAGCAAACGAACTGACAAGCTACGCCGACAGTAATCAAGTGCTCGCCCCCGGGAGAGTGATACGTGGTGGCGCCTGGGACGTTCCACGCGACCGCGCCACTGCAACTTATCGCGGCGTGGTTCAGCCGGAGCGGGCCTATGACAAGACCGGGTTCAGGTGCGCGAAGTAGCTTAACCTGACCAACGTGTGCTGTTGCGTCACACGAAATCGGTGCAAGGAAGAGGAATCGGTATGGCTCACAGAGTGCGCTCTCTGGCCTTCATTTTACTGGTCGCAATTCTGAACGCCCCGCTCATGGCTCAGGACCCGACCGGACGGGACATTCCCGGCTCGACAAAAAAGCCGGAAAAGAAGCCGGCGCGTGCGAATCCGACTCCAACTCCGCCGCCAAAGGCTTCACCCAAGCTAGCGCCTGTCGCAAAGACCGCCCCGCGCCCGACACCGACGGTCGCCCCGCCCGCAGCAACCACGAATGCGCGTCTCATCGTCAGCGCTCCGCCTGGCGCGCGCATCGAGCTGGACGGTCGCACAAAATATGAGGTTGATCGCTCCGGAAGGCTGATCATCGAGGACCTTAGGCCCGGTGCACACCAGATGACGGCGACCGCTGCCGGGCACGAGCCGTGGAGCGGTGTCGTCAACGTCGAAGGACCGGCGACTGGCTTCACCGTGCCGTTGCGCACTCGCGAAACGACTGGACGATTGACTCTCTTCATCAACGAAGCGGGGACGGAGGTCTTTATCGATGAGCAACCGCAAGGCGTCAAGAGTGTTGCCGGTCAACCCATCACGATCAGCGGTCTCCGTCCGGGGTCGCATGCGGTGAGAGCGGCTCGAAGCGGCTTTGACGATTGGCGCGATACTGTGCAACTCTCCGCGGGTCTGAGCAAAACCGTGACGGTCAACCTCAAGCCCAGGTTGGAGCCGGAAACGCTCCGCGTCGCGGGCGGTGAGTTCCTCATGGGAAACGATAGCGGACCCAGGGATGCACGGCCGGTCCATCCCGTAGTTGTTGCCGACTTCGAGATTGCACTCGGCGAAGTAAGCAATCGTATTTACAAGCATTTCGTTGATGCCACCGCTCGGGCCGCGCCACTCGCCCCAGGCTGGCAACGCAACAACTATGCTGAGGGACTGGATAGTCAACCCGTCGTCGGCGTCAGCTGGGAGGATGCCGATGCGTTCTGCAAGTGGTTGTCTCAGACGACTGGCAAGCGGTACCGTCTGCCAACCGAAGCAGAGTGGGAAAAGGCCGTGCGCACCGCGGGTACAAGTCTGACAGTGGGGCGCGTTTTTGAGTGGTGCTACGATCTGTACGATCCGGCCTATTACCGGCGCAGCCCACGTCTCAATCCGTCTGGTCCGTTGCAGGGGCAGAGGGTCAGGATTCAGGGTCGAGAGGGCGAGGGTCGGGTCATCCGCGGTGGTCAGTTCAAACCAGCGTCGCTTGCGGAACGAGCCATCGAACGCGGCTCATTTATCGCGTCGCGCGGTCGCGGCGATATCGGATTTCGACTGGTGCGCGATCTGCGCCCCTAACCCCGTTGCACTGACCAGCATTTCGAAGGTACTGGAGAACCGATGAGCAGACATCTCCTGCGGCAACTATTTGCATGCGTCGTCCTGGCGCCTCTCTGTCTCTCGGCGTTGGCGCAACAGCGACCGTTGATTACCGAAGACGTCGAGACGGTAAAACCGGGATCAGCGCGGATCGAGTTTGGATTTGATTTCCAGCAGGATCGTAATTTCACCCTTTCCGGTTTGAATGCCGATCTGACGCGGCTTGGCGTGGTCATGGTACGAATGGGGCTGGGTCCGAATATCGAATTTGAGAATGGTGGCGTGATTCAGAACTTCATCAGCATCAACCGCCAGTTTCAGGCGAGCTCGGTGCCGCTCAGATTAAGTCAGGGGACAAATTCATCACACGATTGGGGAGATTTCTTTCTCGCGACGAAGTTCAGACTGAGGCCGGAGACTCGTCGCACGCCAGCGCTCGGATTCCGGTTTGGCGTCGAGATGCCAAACTCAAATCAATCGCGTGGCATCGGGCTCAACCAGATGAACTTCTTTGCGACCGCGATTGCCGGCAAGCACTTTGGCAAACTGAACGTTTTTGGCAATCTCGGTCTCGGGATTCTGACTGCTCCGCTCGATCGCTTTACGCAGAATGATGTGCTCCTTTATGGGCTCGCTAGCGCTTACGAGGTGAGCGAGCGGCTGACGATTGTAGTTGAAGTGCAGGGGCGACACAGCACGCGAAAGAAGGCTCCAATCGGGACGGAGTCGGACGGGGCGGCGCGGTTTGGGGCACGATTTCGTGCGGCCGGTCTGGTCTGGGATGTCTCGGGTCAGGCTGGCCTTTATCGACACAGCGCGCGCACGGGCTTGAGCTTTGGAGTGAGCTACGAATCCGGATTCCTCAATCCCGTGAAGTGAAAGAGGAAGAGAGAAGGAGAAGGAGAAGGAGAAGAAGAAGACTCACGCGAACGACGCGAACGACGCGAACGACGCGAACGAGAGAAAGACACGCCGGTCTAACCCTTTCCTTCCTTTCG